>NZ_PSRT01000012.1 GCF_004212635.1 Bradyrhizobium genosp. SA-3
GAGGGTTGGGGAGAGGGTGCTTCCACAATGGGACAATCCCCAAGAGGAGAAAGCCCTCACCCGCCGCTACGCGGCGACCTCTCCCGCAAGCGGGAGAGGTGAACGAGCGGCAGCCCCCTTAACCAACCCCATTCAGCTTCAAGATCATCTCCATCGCCTCGGCAAAACCATCCTGCTCGTTGGTCGCGGTGACGTGGGTGGCGTGGTCCTTGACGTTGTCGGCGGCATTGCCCATGGCGATCGAGACGCCGCTGACGCGGAACATCGCGAGGTCGTTCTGCATGTCGCCGATGGTCGCGACTGCCTCGGTCGCAATGCCCACGCGCTTGGCAATGGCCTGCACGAAGGTGCCCTTGTTGAATCCGGGCGGGGTGATGTCGAGATAGTAGGTTTGCGAGCGCACCGCGGTGGCCTCGCTGCCGAGCGCCTCCTGCATCGCCTTCTCGCAACGCTCGAGGCCGGCGGCATCGGCACTGGCGCCGACGATCTTGCAGGCGCTCGCAAGGTACGGCGAAAAATCCGTCACGATGGTCGGATCGGCGCGGATCGTGCGCTGCTCATGCGCGACATAGCTGCCCTCGGGATTGTCGATCAGCCATTTGTCGGTGGTGAAGAGCCACGCGTCGGCGCCGAATTCGCGGAGGATCCGCAACGACCGCTCGGCCGCGCCCGCTGGGATGAGGTGCTGCTCGACCGGCCTCATCTCGGGATCGACGATCGAGGAGCCGTTGAACGGCCCGACCGGCAGCCACAGCGCCAGCGGCTCGATCAGGAAGCGCATGCCGATCGCGGGCCGGCTGGAGGTGATGGTGAAGCCGATGCCCGCCTGGTGCAGCCGCTGCACGGCAGACCTCGCACGCTCCGTCAGCGTCTTGTCCTTGGTCAGCAGCGTACCGTCGACGTCGGAGACGACCATTGAGATCTTCGTCATGGCAGGACCTTAAGGTTCAGGTTTCTTGAAGGTTCAGCTTGTTGGCCTCAGCGCTTCGCCCCGCCCAACCTCAATTGCCGCACCACGCCGTCCACGATCGCCTCAACGGATTCGTCGATCGAGACGGTGATGACGTGCTCGCCGGCCTCCGGCGGCTCCAGCGTGTTGAACTGGCTGGTCAACAGCTCGGGCGGCATGAAATGACCCTTGCGGTGCGCGAGCCGCTCGGCGATCAGCTCCTTGGTGCCCTTCAGGAAGACGAAGCGGACGTCGTCGCGTCCACGCAGCAGCACGTCACGATAGGCGTGTTTCAGCGCCGAGCAGGCAATGATGACGTGTTCGCCGCGCCCGCAGACCCGTGCGATCTCGTCGGCGATGGCGTTGAGCCAGGGCCAGCGGTCCTCGTCGGTGAGCGGATGGCCCGCCTTCATCTTCTCGACATTGCTGGCGGGATGAAAGCTGTCGCCGTCCTCGAAGCGCCAGCCAAGGCGCTGGCCGAGCGCTTCCGCGATCGTGCTCTTGCCCGAGCCAGACACGCCCATCACGATCAATGCACAAGGTGCTTCAACGCCCGCCACGAATTCCCTCCGGAAGCGCGGCCTGGTCGACCAGCCAGACGGTCTCACCATTCGAGCGCGCGCGTAACGCCGGCAGAGTCTCGCCATTGAGGAGGCGCGTCAAGATCGCCCGCTTGTCGTGCCCGGCAATCTCGAACAGCATTTCGCGGCAGGAGGCCAGAACGGGCAAGGTGAGCGAGACCCGCGGCACGAAAGGCGCGACATTGGCCTTGAGCACCCCGATGACCCAGCGCTCGGTCTTCTCGATTTCGGGATAGCCGGGAAACAGCGAGGCGGTGTGGCCGTCCGGGCCCGCGCCCATCAGGACCATGTCGAACAGCGGCCGCGCCGGATCGAGCCGGTCCGCGCCGTAGAAGGCTTGCAGCTCGTGCGCATAGGTCTCGGCGCTGCGATCAGGATTTTCGGTCGTGGTCGGGATCGGGTGGATATGGCCTGAGGGGGCACTGCGATCAAGAAATGTCGCGCGGGCCACTGCCATGTTGTTGAGGGGATCGCTTTCCGGCACGAAACGCTCGTCGCCGATGAACCAGTGCACGCGCTCCCACGGGATTCTTTCGCGCCAGGCATCGCTGCCAAGCAGCTGATAGAGCTTCTTCGGGCTGGAGCCGCCGGTGAGGCAGATTGCGATGCGCGAGGGGTTGGCGGCGATCCGCGCCATCACCCGTTCGGCCGCGGTCTGCGCCAGCGCCTCGGCGTCGGCCGCGACGATCAGCTTCGGCTGCTCGGCCGCCATCACGAGTACTTCCGCCAGCTTCGTCCGTCGCGCCGGAGCAGCTCGTCCGCGCAGGCCGGGCCATCGCTGCCGGCTTCATAGGTCTCGATGCCGTTGGTGCCCGCACTTTTCCAGGCGTCCAGGAACGGCTGCACCGCCTGCCATCCGGCCTCGATACCGTCGGCGCGCTGGAACAGGATGTTGTCGCCGATCATGCAGTCGTAGAGCAGCGTCTCGTAGCCGGTCGAGGGATCGGCGCGGAAATAGTCACCATAGCGGAACTTCATTTCGACGCCGTCGATGGTGACGCTCGGTCCCGGGATCTTGGCGTTGAACTGGAGCTCGATGGTCTCGGTCGGCGCGATGCCGATGGTGAGGAAGTTCTGCGACAGGCGGTCGACCGTCGTGCCTGAGAACATCGACAGCGGCGCCTGCTTGAACTTGATCGCGACCTCCGTGCGCTTGTGGCCCAGCGCCTTGCCGGTGCGCAAATAGAAGGGCACGCCGGCCCAGCGCCAATTGTCGATCATCAGCTTCAGCGCGACAAAGGTCTCGGTGGTGCTGCCGGGCTTGACGTCCGCCGTCTTGCGATAATCGGGAATCTCCTCGTCGCCGATGTGGCCTGCGAGATATTGCGCGCGCACCGAGCTCTTCAGCGCTTCCTCTTCGCTCGGCCGCTGGATCGCGGTGAGCACTTCGGCCTTCTCGGAGCGGACCGAATGCGCGTCGAAACGGCTCGGCGGCTCCATCGCCACCAACGACATCAGCTGGAACAGATGGTTCGGCACCATGTCGCGGAGCGCACCGGTGGCATCGTAGAAGCCGCCGCGGTGGCCGACGCCGAGCTTCTCCTCCACCGTGATCTGGATGTGGTCGATGTGGTTGCGATTCCAGATCGGCTCGAACATGCCGTTGGCAAAGCGCAGCACCAGGATGTTCTGCACCGTCTCCTTGCCGAGATAGTGATCGATCCGGTAGATCTGGTGCTCGTCCATGATCTTCAGCAGCTCGGCATTCAGCGCCCGTGCCGAGGCGAGGTCGGTGCCGAACGGCTTCTCGATCACCAGCCTTCGCCAGGCGCCGTTCTGCTTCATTAGGCCGGTGCGTCCGAGCTCGCGCGCGGTCGGCGCGAAAGCCGCGGGCGGGGTCGCGAGGTAGAACAGCCGGTTGCCGCCGGTACCTCGCGCGCATTCCAGCGAATTCAGATGTTCGCCCAAGCGATCGAAGGAGGGTGGATCCTTCGGATCGGCCTCGACGAAAGTCACGCATTGCAGCAGTTGTTTTGCGACCACGTCGTCAACCGGGCGGGTTGCAAACTCGCGCACGCCCTTCATCAGGCTGTCGCGCAGCTCGCCATCCGACTGAGCCTTGCGGCCCACGCCGACGACGCAGAACTTCTCCGGCAAAAGGTCTTCGGCGGCGAGATTGTAGAGCGATGGCATCACCAGCCGATGGGTCAGGTCTCCGGTCACGCCAAAGATGACGAAGGCGCAATTTTCCGGCTTGCGCTTTGGCTGCGGGTCTTTTGTCACGAATTTGTCGGCCTTCGCTTGAGTAGGTTTTACTTCGGCTTCGGCGCGCCGGGCTGCTTCGGCTCCTTGTGGCCGCCGAACCCTGCGCGCATCGCGGAGAGAATTTTCTCGGCGAAGGTGTGTTCCTTGCGGGAACGGAAACGTGTGTAGAGCGCCGCGGTCAGGACCTCGGCGGGCACGGCCTCGTCGATCGCCGCATTCACGGTCCAGCGTCCTTCGCCGGAATCCTCGACGAAGCCGGAATATTCCGACAATGCGGGGCTGTCGGCGAGCGCCGTCGAGGTGAGGTCGAGCAGCCAGGATGGAATCACGCTGCCGCGCCGCCACACCTCGGCAATGTCGGCGAGATCGAAATCGTAGCGATGGTCCGCCGGCAGCGCCTCGATATTGGCGTTCTTGAGGATGTCAAAACCTTCGGCATAGGCCTGCATCAGGCCGTATTCGATGCCGTTATGGATCATCTTGACGAAATGGCCGGCCCCGACGGGGCCTGCATGGATGTAGCCCTGCTCGATGCGGGGATCGCGGCCCTCGCGCCCCGGCGTGCGCGGAATGTCGCCGGCACCGGGCGCGAGCGCAGCGAAGATCGGATCGAGCCGGTCGACCACCTGTTTCTCGCCGCCGATCATCATGCAATAGCCGCGGTCCAGCCCCCAGACGCCGCCTGACGTGCCGACGTCGACATAGTGGATGCCGCGCTCCTTCAGTGCATGGCCACGGCGGACGTCGTCCTGCCAGAAGGTGTTGCCGCCGTCGATGATGACGTCGCCAGCCTGCATCACGCCCGCGATCGTGTCGATCGTGGTCTCGGTGATGCGCCCAGCGGGCAGCATCACCCAGGCCGTGCGCGGCCGCTCCAGTTTTGAGACGAACTCTTCCAGCGTCGCGGCGCCTACCGCGCCGTCTGCGGCCAGACCCGCGACGGCCTTGGCGTCCTTGTCATAGACCACGGTCGAATGGCCGTGACGCATCAGGCGGCGAACGATGTTGCCGCCCATCCGGCCGAGGCCGATCATGCCGAGTTGCATGTGAGAGCTTCCTTTAGTTCAGTGCATCGTTAAGCGCCGCATTGAGCGCCACGAGACCTTTCTTGAGCCCGCCCTTGAGGTGGACGCGCAGCGCGCGCCGGCCACGTTCGGTGAGCACGTCGAAATCGCCACGCGCCTGCGCCGCCTTGATCACACCGAAGCTCGCCTTCTGGCCCGGCACCGGAAGGTCCTTGCTGTCGTCCGCCGTGATCTGGAGGAACACGCCGCTGTCGGGTCCGCCCTTGTAGGCTTGCCCCGTGGAGTGCAGGAAGCGCGGTCCGAACTCGGCGCAGGTCGCGACGTGCCGCTTCTCGCGCACTTCGAGCCGCATGGCCTGGAGCGCGTCGATGGTCGCCTTGTCCCGCGCGATGTAGCCGAGCAGGGCGACATAGTCGCCATGACCCGAGCGCGACAGATGCGCCTTCAGCCAGGAGGAGAGATCGCCGTTGGCGCCGGCGGCGCGCAGCGCCGTGGCGTTGGCCTCATCGGTGTAGAGATCGGCTTCATCGGTGCTGACCACCGGCTCCTCGGCCGGCAGCGCGCCGGTCTTCTCGAACGACGCGGTGAGTTCGCGGGTCTTGATCTTGGCCGCTTCCACGTCCGGTTGGTCGAACGGGTTGATGCCGAGAATGCTGCCGGCCACGGCCGTCGCCATCTCGAAGCGGAAGAACTCCTGGCCGAGATGGTCGATCGACTTCAGGACGATGCGCGCCACGGGATGGCCGGCCGCCTCGATCGCGGCAAGCTTGGAATCATGGGCCGCGTCCGCCTCACCGTCGATGCGGATGTCGATGAAGAACCGGTCGTTGCCGTAAATCGCGGGTTCGCCCAGCGGCTCGCCCTCGATCGGGATCAGGCCCTTGCCCTCCTTGCCGGTCGATTCCGCGATCAGCTGCTCGGCCCAGGCGCCGAAATCGGCGATCTTCTTCGATGACAGGATCGTCACCTTGTCGCGGCCTTCGAGGCCGGCAAGGCCCATGGCAAGGCCGAGCTGCACGCCCGGGTTCTCGGATGGCGGAACGTCCGGCCCGCAGGAGCGGGCCATCGCGAGCGCATGCTTGACGAAGGTCTTGACGTCGATGCCCGCGGTCGCCGCCGGCACCAGGCCGAACGGCGAGAGCACCGAATAGCGGCCGCCGATCGTGGGCTCGCCATGAAAGATGCGGGCGTAGTTCAGCTTCTTCGCCGCCTTCTCCAGCGACGAGCCGGGATCGGTGACCGCGATGAAGCGATGGCCGGTCTTCACCTTCGGCCCGACTGCCTTAGCAACCTGCTCATGGAAATAGTCCTTCATCGCGTTCGGCTCGGTGGTGCCGCCGGACTTGCTGGAGACGATGAAGACGGTGTTGGCGATGTCGATCTTCGCCTCCATCGCCCGCACCTCCGCCGGATCGGTGGAATCCAGCACGTGCAGTTTCGGGAAGCCGGGCTTTTTCCCAAAGGTCTCGGCCAGCACCTCCGGCCCGAGGCTCGATCCGCCCATGCCGAGCACGACGGCGTCCGAGAATTTTTGGCCCTTCACGCGGCCCGCATAGTCCTCGTAGTCGGCGATGTCGGCCTTGGCCGCGCTGTCGAGCCAGCCGAGCCATTTGTCCTCATCGGCGCCGGTCCAGACCGACTTGTCGCGCTGCCACAGCCTGCGGATCTTGGCGGATGCGCGCCATTCCTCGGTGCTCTTGGCCACGGCCTTGCCGAGCCCGTCACTGAGCGAGAGAAACTGGCGGTCGAGCGCGGGCCCGAGCACGACGGCGCGCTTATGGGCGACGGCGCCATAGAGCTTGTCGGCGGCGTCGGCGAACAGCTTGACGCCGTCCTTGACAAGTTCCTCGGTGATCGCATCGAGCGAGATGCCGGAGCGTTCCAGCTCCTCCAGCACGCGCCTTGCGTCGTCGACATTCTCCTCCAGGGTATCGCGGAGCTTGCCATGATCGCGGAACGCCTCCAGCGTCGCCGGCGGCATCGTGTTGATGGTGTTGGGGCCGATCAGCTCCTCGACATAGAGGACGTCGCTATAGTCCTTGTTCTTGGTGCCGGTGGACGCCCACAGCATGCGCTGCGGCTTGGCGCCCTTGGCGGCGAGCTTCTCCCAGCGCGGGCCGGAGAACAGGCGCTTGTAGTCCTGGTAGGCGAGCTTGGCATTGGCGATCGCGACCTTGCCCTTCAGCGCTGCGAGGCGCTCCTTTTCGCTGGGGTCGTTGGCGCGGGCGATCTTTTCGTCGAGCTGCTTGTCGACCAAGGTGTCGATCCGGCTGACGAAGAAGCTCGCGACGCTCGCCACATGCGACGGATCGCCGCCGCCCGCGACGTATCTTTCCAGACCGGCAAGGTAGGCCTCGGCGACATCAAGATAGACCTCCTTGGAGAACAACAGCGTGATGTTGATGCTGATGCCCTCGCCAATGAGCTGCTCGACCGCCGGCAGGCCCTCCGGCGTCGCCGGCACCTTGACCATCAGGTTCTTGCGATCGACGTCCTTCCAGAGCCGCTGCGCCTCGGCGACCGTGCCGGCCGTGTCCATCGCCAGATAGGGCGAGACCTCCAGGCTGACATAGCCGTCGCCTCCCTCGAGGCGGTCGTAGACTGGGCGCAGCACGTCGGCGGCGTTCTGGATGTCCTCGACCGCGACGGCCTCGAACAGGTCGGCCACGGTCCGGTCGCCGCGCTTCAGCGCCTTGCCGATCGAGGCGTCATATTCGTCCGAGCTGCCGATCGCCTTCTCGAAGATCGAGGGATTGGAGGTGACGCCC
The DNA here is from genome assembly GCF_004212635.1 of Bradyrhizobium genosp. SA-3. GTDB lineage: Bacteria > Pseudomonadota > Alphaproteobacteria > Rhizobiales > Xanthobacteraceae > Bradyrhizobium. Next base: position 7,529 of record NZ_PSRT01000012.1, read on the forward strand.
TTGACGCCGTCGGTGTCGATCAGTCGCTTCAAATCGCCCTTGGCGATGAAGCCGCGGGCCAGGAAGTCCAGCCAGACAGCTTGTCCGTGCTTTTCCAGTTCTTTGACGGGATTCATGATGTTTATTTATCTCCAAGCCTGCGGGCGAGGGGTTTCCGCGCCGGTCCTGACGCGCTATCCTCTAGCCTACATGCTCCCGGGAGGGAACCAATCAAGAGGATAAGCGTCATACCCTCGGGTGTAACTCCGTCGCGATCATGGCGATCCAGGCGGGTGTAGGTGTGTTGCGTAGAGGGCGTTGGCTAGGAAGAGAAGACTCGGCTGGCGGTCTCGTTGCGTAACGTTGGCCGGCTCGCCTCGCCAGTCAGCGGTTGTGTGGAGTGCGATCGACAGATTCCGGGTCGTCGGTGCATTTGGTCGCGAACGGCCATGCGGGGGAAGCATGCCAGCACATCATGATGGTGCTCGCCGCCACTGACAGTCCTCCGCATCGGCAATGAATTTCTGCCGTGGGATTTGATTGCAGAGATCTCTGCTGAAGAATGTCGCGACCACAAGATTATCGTGCTGACGCCGCCGGCCTTGCGGCCGATTTTAATACACTAATGCGCTCTTGCCGCGACTGTCGCACGGCCGGCCATCCACGCACTGCATTGCAGCAGGAAGATGAACGCGGCGCTCAAGGCTTCGCCGTACAAGCGTCATAAGATCGCCGCTGGCAGATCGCTATGCTGCAGCGCCGGATGGATTAATCCCCGGTAATGCCCGGATGTTGCGACCAAGTGACATTTCCTGGAAATGAGCCAATATGGATGTAGATTCGCTCAAATTACAGGCAGGTGCCTGTTCGTAACTCAACGAGTGCCTACGTTGTGCATTGCGTCGAGTCGGCACCCGGGTGTCCAATGATCGTCATGTGCTCACGCTGATTCGAAACGGCCTGAGGAACGGTCCGGTAACTCCTTTCGTTTCAGCTTGTAGCGGAACTCACGCGGAGAGGGATCATGTACAACGATTCTCTATTCAACGCTTTCGCTCGGTCGTTCGAGGCGAGAAGCCAGCACGACATGTCGATGGCGGAATATCTGGAATCGTGTCGAAGCGATCCCATGAAATACGCGAATTCGGCCGAACGACTACTAGCGGCGATCGGTGACCCTCAGACGATTGACACGGCCAAGGACCCACGCCTTGGCCGCATTTTTTTGAACCGCACGATCCGCACCTATCCGGCCTTCGCCGGCTTCTACGGCATGGAAGAAACCATCGAGCGCATCGTCGGCTTCTTCCGTCACGCCGCGCAAGGCCTCGAAGAGCGCAAGCAGATCCTCTATTTGCTCGGCCCGGTTGGCGGCGGCAAATCATCGCTCGCCGAGCGGTTGAAGTCGCTGATGGAAGTGCAACCCATCTACGTGCTGAAGGCCGGCGACGAGCTCTCGCCCGTGTTCGAGAGCCCGCTCAGCCTGTTCGATCCCGATCAGCTCGGGCCGATGCTGGAGGAGAAGTACGGCATTCCACGCCGCCGCCTCACCGGCCTGATGAGCCCGTGGTGCTACAAGCGGCTGGAATCCTTCGGCGGCGACATCTCGCAATTCCGCGTTGCCAAGATCCAGCCGTCGCGGCTGCGCCAGATCGCGGTCGCCAAGACCGAGCCCGGTGATGAGAACAATCAGGACATCTCCTCGCTGGTCGGCAAGGTCGACATCCGCAAGCTCGAGACCTACGCGCAGAACGATCCCGACGCCTACAGCTATTCCGGCGGCCTCAACCGCGCCAACCAGGGCATCCTCGAATTCGTCGAGATGTTCAAGGCGCCGATCAAGATGCTGCATCCGTTGCTGACCGCGACGCAGGAAGGCAACTACATCGGCACCGAGAACATCGGCGCGATCCCCTTCACCGGCATCATCCTCGCGCACTCCAACGAAGCCGAGTGGACGAGCTTCAAGGCCAACAAGAACAACGAGGCGTTCATCGACCGCATCTGCGTCATCAAGGTGCCGTACTGCCTCAGGGTCACCGAAGAGCAGAAGATCTACGAGAAGCTGATCCAGGGTTCCGAGCTCGCCTCGGCTCCTTGCGCGCCTTCGACACTGGAGACGCTGGCGCGGTTCTCGGTGATGTCGCGCCTGCGCAAGCACGAGAACTCCACCCTGTTCGGCAAGATGCGGGTCTATGACGGTGAGAGCCTGAAGGAGTCCGATCCGAAGGCGCGCAGCGTCCAGGAATATCGCGATGCTGCCGGCGTCGACGAGGGCATGGACGGCGCCTCCACCCGCTTCGCCTTCAAGGTCCTGGCCGCGACCTTCAATCACGACCCGCAGGAGGTCGCCGCCGACGCCGTGCACCTGATGTACGCGCTGGAGCAGGCGATCCGCCGCGAGCAGCTTCCCGAGGAAACCGAGAAACGTTATCTCGAATTCATCAAGGCGGAGCTCGCGCCGCGCTATGCCGAGTTCATCGGCAACGAGATCCAGAAGGCCTATCTCGAATCCTACTCCGATTACGGCCAGAATCTGTTCGACCGCTACGTCGACTATGCCGACGCCTGGATCGAGGATCAGGACTTCAAGGATCCCGACACCGGCCAGCTGCTGGATCGCGAGTTGTTGAACCAGGAACTGACGAAAATCGAGAAACCGGCGGGCATTGCCAACCCGAAGGACTTCCGCAACGAGGTCGTCAAATTCTCGTTACGCTCGCGGGCCCAGAACGCTGGCAAGAATCCGACTTGGACCTCCTACGAGAAGATTCGCGACGTGATCGAAAAGCGGATATTCTCCCAGGTCGAGGACCTGCTTCCGGTCATCTCCTTCGGGTCGAAGAAGGACGGCGAGACGGAGAAGAAGCACGGCGAGTTCGTCGCACGCATGGTGGAGCGCGGCTACACCGAGCGTCAGGTTCGCCGGCTCGTCGAGTGGTACATGCGCGTGAAGCAGGCCGGTTGAGGCGGATGGGACAGTGGCCATTCACATTATTGATAGGCGCCTGAATCCAGGCGGCAAGAGTCTTGAGAACCGGCAGCGGTTCTTGCGTCGGGCCAAATCCCTGGTGCAGGGCGCCGTCAAGAAGACCTCGCAGGAACGCGACATCAAGGATGTCCTGGAGGGTGGTGAGGTCACGATCCCGCTCGACGGCATGCACGAGCCGCGCTTCCGCCGCGAGGGCGGCACGCGCGACATGGTGCTGCCCGGAAACAAGAAGTTCATCGAGGGCGACTATCTCCAGCGCTCCGGCCAGGGCAGCGCCAAGGACTCCGGTCCCGGCGAAGGCGACAGCGAGGACGCCTTCCGCTTCGTGCTGAGCCGCGACGAGTTCGTCGACCTCTTCCTCGACGACCTCGAACTGCCCGATCTTGCCAAGCGCAAGATCGCGCAGACCGAGAGCGAGGGCATCCAGCGCGCCGGCTACACCACCTCGGGCTCGCCCGCCAACATCTCGGTGAGCCGGACGGTGCAGCTCGCGCTCGCCCGCCGCATCGCGCTCCGCCGTCCCCGCAAGAGCGAGATCGATGAGCTGGAAGCCGAGATCGCCGCCTGCACTGACGAGGACGTCCGAGCCGAACTGCTGGCCAAGCTCGAAAAGCTGAAGGCGAAATCCAAGCGCATCCCCTTCATCGACCCGCTCGACATCCGCTACCGCCGCTTCGAGACGGTGCCGCGGCCGGTGGCGCAGGCCGTGATGTTCTGCCTGATGGACGTCTCGGGCTCGATGTCCGAGCACATGAAGGATCTGGCCAAGCGCTTCTACATGCTGCTCTACGTGTTCCTGAAGCGCCGCTACAAGCATGTCGAGATCGTCTTCATCCGCCACACCGACCGCGCCGAGGAAGTCGACGAGCAGACCTTCTTCTACGGCCCGGCCTCGGGCGGCACGCTGGTCTCCAGCGCGCTCCAGGCGATGCACGAGATCGTGCGCGAGCGCTTCAATCCGGCGGACTGGAACATCTACGCCGCGCAAGCCTCCGACGGCGACAATTCCTATTCCGACGGCGAGCTCACGGGCCTGCTGCTGACCGACAAGATCCTGCCGGTCTGCCAGTTCTTTGCCTATCTCGAGGTCGGCGAGTCCGGCGGCAGCGCCTTCGATCTCTCCGACTCCTCGCTCTGGACCCTCTATGAACGCCTGCGCAGCGGCGGCGCATCGCTCTCGATGCGCAAGGTCTCGGAGCGCAGCGAGATCTTTCCGGTGTTCCACGACCTGTTCCAGCGCCGCGAAACCAGCCAGGAGAAGGCCGCTCCATGACGGAACGCTTGTTCGAAGGCGCGGATTGGGATTTTCGCACCTTGCAGCGCATCACCGATGCCTGCGAGGAGGTGGCGTTGAAAGATCTCGGCCTCGACGTCTATCCGAACCAGATCGAGGTCATCACCGCCGAGCAGATGCTGGATGCGTACTCGTCGGTCGGCATGCCCTTGTTCTACAAGCACTGGTCGTTCGGCAAGCATTTTGCGTTCCACGAGGCGTCCTATCGCAAGGGCCTGATGGGCCTTGCCTATGAGATCGTGATCAACTCCTCGCCGTGCATCTCCTACCTGATGGAGGAGAACACGGCGACGATGCAGACGCTGGTGATCGCGCATGCCGCCTTCGGCCACAATCACTTTTTCAAGAACAACTATCTGTTCAAGCAATGGACCGACGCCGACGGCATCCTGGATTATCTCGACTTCGCCAAGAATTATGTCGCGAGCTGTGAGGAGCGCTACGGCCGTATCGAGGTCGAGCGCACGCTCGACGCGGCGCACGCGCTGATGTCGCACGGCATCGACCGCTATCCCGGCAAGAAGAAGCTCGATTTGCGCGCCGAAGAGAAGCGGGCAGGGCGCCGCCGCCAGCATGAGGAGGAGGTCTTCAACGACCTCTGGCGCACCACAGTCCCCAAGGGCGCTGCCAAGAGCCGGTCGGCGCTCTCGATCGAACGCCGCCGCAAGCTGCTCGGCCTGCCGCAGGAGAATTTGCTCTATTTCCTGGAGAAGAGCGCGCCGCGGCTGGCGCCGTGGCAGCGCGAGCTGCTGCGCATCGTCCGCCACATCGCGCAATATTTCTATCCGCAGAGCCAGACCAAGGTCATGAACGAGGGGACGGCGACCTACGTCCACTACCGCATCATGACCATGCTGCACGAGCGAGGCCGCATCACCGACGGCAACTTCCTCGAATTCCTGGGATCGCACACCAATGTGGTGTTCCAGCCCGAGTTCGACGATCCACGCTTCTCCGGCTTCAACCCCTATGCGCTCGGCTTTGCCGTGATGCAGGACATCGAGCGCATCGTCACCAAACCGGAAGACGAGGACCGCGAATGGTTCCCGGACATTGCCGGCAAGGGCGACGTGATGGGCGTGCTGCGCGACGTCTGGGCCAACTACCGCGACGAAAGTTTCATCGGCCAGTTCTTAAGCCCCAGGCTGATGCGGCACTTCCGCATGTTCCACCTGCATGACGATCCCGAGGAGCGCGCGGGGATCCGGGTCGACGCCATCCACGACGAGCGCGGCTTCCGCCGCGTCCGCCGTGAGCTGGCGCGCCAGCACGATGTCGGCTTCATCGACGCCAATATCGAGGTGGTCGACGTCGATCTCTCCGGCGACCGCCGGCTGATCCTGCATCACCACGTCATCAAGGGTTCGCAGCTCAATGAGACCGACGCCAAACGCGTGCTTCAGCACCTGGCCGATCTCTGGACCTACGACGTCTCGCTGATCGAGGTCGACGCCAACGACAAGGTCCTGCGCGAATACGTCGTGAGCCCGCGCCCAATCCCGGCGGCAGCTTGAGGCCGCGGACTACGCCGGCGCTGCTTTGTTGAATCGACGCGAGCCGAGGACGCAGTTTCACCTCTCCCGTAGGGAGAGGTCGGATCGCATCGTAAGATGCGATCCGGGTGAGGGGTTACGGTCTCACTGAATGCCGCGGCCCCTCACCCGGATTGCTCAGGCGCGCAATTGCGCGCCATAGCAATCCGACCTCTCCCCGCTGGGGAGAGGTGTACTCCGCGGTGATCATCGTATCCTAGGTCGATCGTTTGGCCGGCTTATTCGTGGCCTTGGACGCATTCAACTCCACGGCCGCGCGAATGAGCGCCTTCAACGCCTTCTCGTTGATTTGCTCGCCCTCGCGAATATCGATCGCGCGGCGCACGTTGCCGTCGAGGCTGGAGTTGAACAGGCCAGCCGGATCCTCCAGCGCCGCGCCCTTGGCAAAGGTCATCTTCACCACTTCCTTGTAGGTCTCGCCGGTGCAGATGATGCCGTCGTGCTCCCACACCGGAACGCCGCGCCATTTCCATTCCTCGACGACATCAGGATCGGCCTCCTTGATCAGTTCGCGAATTCGCCCCAGCATCTCGCCGCGCCAGTCGCCGAGTTCCTTGATCCTGCCGTCGATCAGCTTGGAGGAGGAAGCCCCATTCGCTTCCTTCGCGCCGGCCTTCTTCGCCGTCACAGCCTTCTTCATCATCTCGCCTCGTTCACGCGTTGCTGCGGCTGACATAGGGCCGCGCGAACAGATATAGCCCGGTCGCAAGCAATGGAATGAGTGGGACGAGCGCCAGGAAGCCGATCCACACGGCCTGGACCTGCGTGATCATCGCCACGATGTTGGCGATGACGGCGAGCGTGAAAGCCATCGACAGCCAGCGATGAATCTGCCGAATCCACATGTGTGTGCTCATTGGACCTCCTTTGAAAATGATCGGAATGGATCGCGAGGGAGCTAGTCTGCCCGTGCCAGCAGCTCGTCGAGCTTGGCAAAAAACTGCTTCCAGCCGGCATGTGCGCCGCCATAAGCCTGCTTCTGCGTCGGGCTGAAGCCCGCTTGCTCGACGCGCAGATGCGTGCCGGCGCCGGTCGGCGTCAGCGTGAAGGTCACGACGCTTTTCAGGTCGAACGCCGCATCCTCATGCGAGAAATTCCAGGTGTAGGCGAGCGTCTTCTGCGGCTCGATGGTGAGCACCTCGCAGTCCAGCACGCCGCCCCATTCGCCGCGAAGATTGAAGCGATGGCCGACGACCGGCTTGAAGTCGTTCTTCATCAGCCATTCCTCGATCAGATGCGGCTGCGTCAGCGCGCGCCAGATCCGCTCCGCCGGAAAGGCAAATTCGCGTTCAACGATTACGGAGCGTGTTTCGGTCATTGGTCCATCCTCTTCAGGAGATCGTCGAGCGCGTCGAGCCGGTTCTGCCAGAACCCGGCCATCTGGCTGGTCCAGTCGATCAGCGGATTGAGCGCACCGGGCTGCGCACTGTAATGGGTCTGGCGTCCTTCATGGCGGTCGCGCACGAGGCCGGCCTGCTTTAGGGCGCCGAGATGCTTCGAGACCGCCGGCTGGGACACGCCGGATTTCACCGTCAGTGCCCCCACCGTCTGTTCGCCCTCCCGGCACAGCCGTTCGAAGAGCGCCCGCCGGGTCGGATCGGCGAGCGTCCTGAACAGGAGGTCATGCGCGGCGGACATGGGAGATCCATAACTGGTAAGTTATGGATTAACCCATAACCACAGGGTTATGGATGAGTCAAGCGCGAGGATGTGGCTCTCGCTCGCGCAACGCGCTCCGCCGTCATTGCGAGCGTAGCGAAGCAATCCAGAATTCCTCCTCAGAGACAGCCTGGATTGCTTCGTCGCAAGGGCTCCTCGCGATGACGGAGAACGTGGCGGCGCCGCGCAGCCTTACGGCCGCAAGTACAAATACCCCTGCGCCTGCAGCTCAGCCAAACGGACCACGCCGCCTTTCTCTGCGCTGACGAAGCCCGGCAACAGCTCCTTCAGTGAGACGTTCTGCGCCTTCATCGTGTTGCCGCAGGCGGCGAGCTCGACGCCGTCCTTGGAGAAGTCACCGACACCCTTGCTGACCTCGGGGTTGGCCTGCGCCGCGTGAAACGCCTTCAGCGCCGGTCCGTGGATCACCAGCGCGATCGTGACATGGTCGGGACCACCGACGCCGTCGATGTGGTTCTGGATGTTGCCGAGCACGAAATTGACCTTCTCGGCGTCGCTGAGGTGATAGGCCACCTTGAGCTTGTTGCTCACGCTGGCCTCAGTGGCGGCTTGTGCATGCGAAGCGCCAAACGCCGCACCCAGGGCCGAGACGGCGCTCCACAAGATGTTCCGGCGATTCATGGCGATCTCCCTCGACCAAGACTTTGCCGGACACATATCATTTGTGACGCAGCGCGGCGAGTTCCTTGCGGTCGGTCACGAGCGAAGCGCACTCGCTATTGTCGGTACGGTTGAGGCGGAAGATCTTGTCGTCGGCGCCGGCGACCAGCGATTGCTCGGCCTCATCATCCGGCTTGTTGTTCTGCCAGACCCTGACCTGTTCGAGCCGGATGATCGCGGACTTGTTGTCCTTGGAGAGCGCCACCTCGATCCCGCCGCCCTCGCAGTCGACGCCGCAGCCCATGCGGACCTCGTCCCCCTGACTGAGAAGCACTGCATGACTGCCGCACGAGCCGCTGGAGTCGAAATCGCCCGAGCGATGGCGATAGCGAAAACCGAGGCGGAAGGAATTGTGCAGCTGCTTGTCTTCCTTGTCGGTTTCCGCCGAGATCAACAGCTTCATGGAAGCGACTTTCTGCTTGGGATGCCGCGCCAGATGCTCGGCATCGTAGCGGCGGACGAAGCAGGCATAGGCCTTGTCAGCAGGCGCCCCCGCATAGAGCCGCGCATTGAAGGCGTCGGCTTCTGCCTTTGTGGTCTCCCGGACCTTGTCCTCATCGGCGTGGGCGACGCTGGTTAGCGCAGCCAAAGTGAGGGCAGCAAAGATGGAGAGCTTCATGACAACCTCGAGCGCGTGACAACCTTGCCGCAGCAGGACAGAACTCCTGTCCGTTAGACGCAGGCGAGATGCATCGCGTTCAAGCTTCAGAAGTCGCTTCGTGCGACCATCGCGGCGCCGACTCGGGCCAGTGGCTTCGCGCCGGGCCTTAGTCATTGATGGGATCAAGAAGGTTCAAGCGGTGTAGCGCCTTGATGCTTCGGAACCCGATGCCGGCAATTGCTGCGACATTGTCTTGGTTCGTCAATGTGATAGCTTTCACAGACGACCGCCTTTGGCAGTCGTAAGCTGGGACTGCCTTGTTAAGTTTGTGGAGTCCCCCGCAATGGGCGAAATTCGCAACTTCAGATCCGGAAATCAGGATGGGCCGCCTCCACGCGACTCCATGCCTCGCCGTCTCGCAGCAATCATCGTAGGCGACATCGCGTCCTACAGCCGCATGATGCAGGCCGACGAGGAGGGCACGCATGTCCGCGTCAAGCGGATCGAGCGCGACCTCATCCAGCCCACCATCGTCGAGCATCATGGAACTCTGGTGAAGACGACGGGCGATGGCTTCATCGCCATCTTCGATAGCCCTGTTGAGGCCGTTCGCTGCAGCATCGTCATCCAGCAGAACCTCATCGGCCGCAACGCCTCGCTTCCGAAGCATTCGCGCCTCGAATACCGGATCGGCGTCAATCTCGGCGACGTGATCGTGGAGCCGGACGATGTCTACGGCGACGGCGTCAACATCGCCACGCGCATCGAGGGCATTGCCGAGCCCGGTCAGGTCTATATCTCGGGCGCGATCTACGAGCAGATCAAGCACAAGGTGGTGTGCGGCTATGAGTCGCTCGGGGACCGCAAGGTCAAGAACATCACCGATCCGGTGCGCATCTATCGCGTGCTGCCGGATGCCGATGCGGTCGGCAGGACGCGAAGCCGGCGCGAGAATGTCCTGATCTTCCTCTTGGGCATCACAGTCTTGATGATTGCCACGGGCTCACTTTGGTATTTGCTGACGCAGCCCGGCAGGATGGGCGAGCAGGCGGCCACGCCAACCGCTTCCCCGGCGGCGTCACCGATCCCGCAGCCGTCGCCGCGGGAAGCGGCGACGCAGACTCCACAACCATCCCCATCACTGGCTTCTGCCCCTCCGTCGTCGTCACCGGCCCCCAGCCCATCGGCGACGCCACCTCGCGAACCCGAGATGATCGGCATTCGCGGCGGCAGCTTCGCGATGGGAAGCAATGACGATCCGACCGAACGGCCTGTCCACCAGGTCACGATCAAGCCGTTCTCGATCGGAAAATATCCGGTGACGGTGCAGGAATGGAACGAATGCGCCGCCGCCAAGGCGTGCGGATTCACCGCCACCGGCAAGGACGATACGCCCGTCAGCAATGTGAGCTGGACCGACGCGCAGCAATATGCCGCCTGGCTCGCGCAAGCGACGAAGAAGGCCTACCGGCTTCCGAGCGAAGCCGAATGGGAATATGCGGCGCGCGGCGGAACGCAGACCAAATATTGGTGGGGCGACAAGCTCCAGCCGGGCATGGCCGGATGCAAGGATTGCGGTGATCTTGCGGCCGAGCAGCCGGCCAAGGTCGGCAGCTTCAAGCCCAATCCATTCGGGCTCTACGACATGGGCGGCGGCATCGATCAGTGGGTCGAAGACTGCTGGCACAGGATCTATCAGGGCGCGCCGAGCGACGGCTCGGCATGGAGCAGCGCGGACTGCAGCTCTCATGTCCTGCGGTCGGGCTCCTGGAAGAACGATTCAAGATATGTCCGGCCGTCAAACCGCGATGGTTACGACACCAATGTCCGTTACCCCACGCATGGATTCCGTGTCGCACTCAGTCCGTGAGTGCTGGAGTAGATTTGATGAAGATCATTTCCTGTGTCGCCCTGGCGGCCGCGATCGCATTGCTCCCGGGCGCGGCCTACTCGCAGGGCAAGAGCGCGCACAAGGACGCCAGACTCTATTTCATCACGCCGCATGACGGGCAGAAAGTTCGCGGTGGATTCTGGGTCCGGTTCGGCTTACGCAACATGGGCGTGACGCATGCTGGCGATGACTACCAGAACGCCGGTCATCACCATCTGCTGGTCGACGTCAACGATCCCATCGATCCCAAGGAGCCGATCCCGCAGGACAAGTCGCACCTGCATTTCGGTGCAGGGCAGACCGAAACCATGCTGGACCTTCCGCCGGGCACGCACACGCTGCAGCTGGTGCTCGGCGACGCCAAGCACTATCCGTTCGTACCGCCGGTCGTGTCGGAGAAGATCACGATTCGCGTCAGGCCGACGGCTTCAGCGCGGAGTAAATGATCACCGCAGGCTGGCGTTGATCTTGTCCAGCACCGCCGAGCCCGGGCACAGCGTGTCCGCCTCCAGCGTGTTGAGCGGCGTCTCGACCGTGTTGAGATGCTCGTGCAGGTCTTCCGCGTCGGGGTCGACATAGAGCAGGCCGGTGACGATCTGCCCTTTGGCGGCGTGTTTCTGGAGGAAGGTCATCGCGCCCAAACGGTCATGCGGATCGTAGTCGGCGTCGATCTTGCGCAGCGCGACGTTGCTGCCGTCGTGCTGTTCCACCACCTGCACCGTGCCCGGCGCATAGTCCACAGCGATCGGATCGCGGCCGACCAGTACGTCGAGCCGGTTCACCGCGTCATTGTGCTCGCGGACATAGTCAAAGCTCTTGGTCGAGCCGGCATGGTTGTTGAAGGCGATGCAGGGGCTGATGACGTCGATGAACGACGCGCCCTTGTGGCGGATCGCCGCCGCGATCAGCGGCACGAGCTGGGTCTTGTCGCCGGAGAAGGAGCGCGCGACGAAGGTGGCACCAAGTTGCAGCGCGATCGCGACGAGGTCGATCGCGTTGTCGGTGTTGGTGACGCCCTTCTTGGATTTCGAGCCGCGGTCAGCGGTGGCCGAGAACTGGCCCTTGGTCAGGCCATAGACGCCGTTGTTTTCGACGATATAGGTCATGTTGACGGCGCGCCGGATCGAATGCGCGAACTGGCCGAAGCCGATCGAGGCGGAATCGCCGTCGCCGGAGACGCCGAGATAGATCAAATCGCGGTTGGCGAGGTTGGCGCCGGTCAGCACGCTGGGCATGCGGCCATGCACCGAGTTGAAGCCGTGTGAGTTGCCGAGGAAATAGTCCGGCGTCTTCGACGAGCAGCCGATGCCGGAGATCTTTGCCACTCGATGCGGCTCGATCGAGAGCTCGTAACAGGCCTCGATGATCGAGGCAGTGATCGAATCGTGGCCGCAGCCGGCGCACAGGGTCGAGATCTTGCCTTCGTAATCGCGGCGGGTGTAGCCGAGCTCGTTCTTCTTCAGGCCCGGATGGTGGAATTTCGGCTTGGCAATATAGGTCATGACACGGCCTTGCGGAGCGGGGTCACCTTGAGGTGATCCTGATGGTCGCCAATGGCTTTTGCGATGAAGCGGGCGGTGATCGGGGTGCCGTCGTAATGCACGATCGGCACGAGGCGGACGGGATCGATGCCATTCTCGTTGACGATGAGCTGGCGCAGTTGGCTGTCGCGGTTCTGCTCGACCACGTAGACGAAGTCGTGCTCGGCGAGGAAGCTCGCAACGCTGGAGTGGAACGGGAAGGCACGAATGCGCAGACGATCGAGTTGGTGTCCACGCGCTTCCAACAGGCCGACCGCTTCGTCCATCGCCGGCGAGGTCGAGCCGAAATAGATCACGCCATATTTGGTCGGCCGTTCCGCATTGGCCTGCAGCGGCCGCGGTACGAGGTCCTGCGCGCTCTCGAACTTGCGCACCAGGCGCTGCATGTTGTCGGCATAGACCGTGCCTTCCTCGGAGTAGCGCGCATAGCGGTCGCGCGAGGTGCCGCGGGTGAAGTAGGAGCCCTTGGTCGGATGTGTCCCGGGATAGGTGCGGTAGGGGATGCCGTCGCCGTCGACGTCGAGATAGCGGCCGAAGTCGCGGCCTTCCTCCAGCATCTCCGCCGTCATGATCTTGCCGCGGTCATATTGCCGGGCATCGTCCCATTTCAGCGGGCGGCAGAGCCGATGGTTCATGCCGATGTCGAGGTCGAGCATCAGGAAGATCGTGGTCTGCAGCCGCTCGGCGAGGTCGAACGCGGCGGCGGCGAACTCGAACGCTTCGGCGGGATCTTCGGGGAACAGCAGCACATGCTTGGTGTCGCCGTGCGAAGCATAGGCGCAGGCGATGATGTCGCATTGCTGGGTGCGAGTCGGCATGCCCGTCGAGGGGCCGGCGCGCTGGATGTTCATGATGACGGCGGGAATCTCGGCAAAGTATGAGAGGCCGATGAACTCCGTCATCAGCGAGATGCCGGGGCCCGAGGTCGCGGTGAAGGCGCGGGCGCCGTTCCAGGAGGCGCCAATGACGATGCCGATCGAGGCCAGCTCGTCCTCGCCCTGCACGATGGCGTATTTCGCCTTGCCGGTCTCAGGATCGTGGCGGTACTTCTTGCAGTGGGCGGTGAAGGCCTCCGCCACCGACGACGACGGCGTGATCGGATACCAGGCGCACACGGTGGCGCCGCCGTAGACGGCACCGAGCGCGGCGGCGCTGTTGCCCTCGATGAAGATGCGATCGCCGACCTTGTCGGACTTCTTCACCCGCAGCCCGATCGGGCATTTCAGGTTCTGCAGCGCCCAGTCGCGGCCGAGATGCAGCGCGTGGACGTTGGAGGAGAGCAGCTTCTCCTTGCCCTTGTACTGCTCGCCGATCAGTTGCTCGATCAGCTTCGGATCCATGTCGAGCAGCGCACTGAGGCTGCCTAGATAGATGATGTTCTTGAACAGCTGGCGCTGGCGCGGATCGGTATAGGTCGAGTTGGTGATCGCGGTGAGCGGCACGCCGATCACGGTGATGTCGTCGCGGAATTTGGTCGACGGCATCGGCTTGGTGGAATCGTAGAACAAATAGCCGCCGGGCTCGATGCCGGCGACGTCCTTGTCCCAGGTCTGCGGGTTCATCGCCACCATCATGTCGACGCCACCGCGGGCGCCGAGATGGCCCTCTTCCGTCACCCGCACCTCGTACCAGGTCGGCAGGCCCTGGATGTTGGAGGGGAAGATGTTGCGCGGTGAGACCGGAACGCCATGGCGCAGGATCGCGCGCGCGAACATCTCGTTGGCGCTGGCCGAGCCCGAGCCGTTGACGTTGGCGAAGCGGACGACGAAGTCGTTTACGCTGCTGAGCGGCTTTTTGTCGGGCATGTCGAACCTGCGTGGGTCATCTCGATGAAATATTTCTGCATGTCCCAGGCGCCGGTGGGACAACGCTCGGCGCACAGCCCGCAATGCAGGCAGACGTCCTCGTCCTTCACCATCACTCGCCCGGTCTTGAGATCCGAGGAGACGTAGAGATCCTGGTCCGGATGCGGCGCGGGCGCCTTCAGCCGCTGGCGCAGGTCGTTTTCCTCGCCGTTATCAGTGAAGGTGATGCAATCCATCGGGCAGATGTCGGCGCAGGCATCGCACTCGATGCAGAGCGAGGTCGAGAACACGGTCTGCACGTCGCAGTTCAGGCAGCGATGCGCCTCGCCGAGCGCGAGCTTGACGTCGTAGCCGAGCTCGACCTCGGCGCGGATGTCCTTCAGCGCGACGACCTTGTCGCGATGCGGCACCTTGAAGCGCTTGTCGATCGAGATGTCGTTGTCATAGCTCCATTCGTGGATGCCCATCTTCTGCGAGGAGATTTGCACCTCCGGCAGCGGGCGTTCGCTGACATCCTCACCCGAGAGCAGTTTGTGGATCGACAGCGCGGCGTCATGGCCGTGCGCGACCGCCCAGATGATGTTCTTGGGGCCGAACGCGGCATCACCGCCGAAGAACACCTTTGGATTGGTCGAGACGAAGGTGTTCGGATCGACCTTGGGCATGTGCCATTTGTCGAACTCGATACCGCAATCCTGCTCGATCCACGGAAAGGCGTTCTCCTGGCCGACCGCGACCAGCACGTCGTCGCATTCGAAGGTCTGGTCGGGCTCACCCGATGGAACGAGGTTGCGGCGGCCCTTGGCGTCGTATTCGGCCTTCACCTTCTGGAAGGTGATGCCGGTGAGCTTGCCATTGTCGTGGATGAATGCGACGGGGACGAGGAAGTTGAGGATCGGGATGTCCTCGTGGATCGCGTCCTCCTTCTCCCAGGGCGAGGCCTTCATCTCCTCGAAGCCGGAGCGCACGACGACCTTGACGTCTTCGCCGCCGAGGCGGCGCGCGGTGCGGCAGCAATCCATCGCGGTGTTGCCGCCGCCGAGCACGATCACGCGCTTGCCTATTCTGTCGGTATGGCCGAACGACACCGAGGCCAGCCACTCGATGCCGATATGGATGTTGGCGGCGGCTTCCTTGCGGCCGGGAATGTCGAGCTCGCGGCCGCGCGGCGCGCCGGAGCCGACGAAGATCGCATCATACTTCTCCGCGAGCAGCGCCTTCATGCTGTCGATGCGGTGACCGCCCTTGAAGTCGACGCCGAGACCCAGGATGTAGCCGGTCTCCTCGTCGATGACGGAATTGGGCAGGCGGAATTTCGGGATCTGCGTGCGCATCATGCCGCCGGCTTCGGGATCGGCATCGAACACGGTGCAGTGATAGCCGAGCGGCGCGAGATCGCGCGCCACCGTCAGCGAGGCCGGACCGCCGCCGACCAGCGCAACGCGCTTGCCGTTCTTCGCGGCGGGGCGCGGCAGGCGCTGCTTGATGTCGTCCTTGAAGTCGGCGGCGACGCGCTTGAGGCGGCAGATCGCGACCGGATTGTCCTCGACGCGTCCGCGGCGGCACGCCGGCTCGCATGGACGATCGCAGGTGCGTCCCAAAATTCCAGGGAACACGTTCGATTTCCAATTGATCATGTAGGCGTCGCTGTAGCGGCCTTGTGCGATCAGTCGGATATATTCGGGAACCGGGGTGTGCGCAGGACAGGCCCACTGGCAATCGACCACTTTGTGAAAGTAGTCGGGGGCCGCAATGTCGGTCGGTTTCATTCCTACCCTGTCCGCGCAGGCCCAAAGACCCCGCGGCCTTTTCTTGAGCTTGGCGAGCGCTTTAATGCGCTTCGATCTGGTTTCTGAATGACGTCATTGGGTTAGCTTATTAGAACCACTCCGAAGTACAACGGCAAATTTGCGCGATCACCGCCTTTCATGGGAGCTACGCGCGCACAGCATTAACGCACGGCGCGCGATATGCGTGCGGTGCAGCATATTGCGATGCGTGTGTGAGCGCGCTAGCCGCGCGCGATGTCGCTCTCGGTCAAATCCCACATCAGGCAATAGGTGCCGACGGAGATCGGAAGCGGCAAAGGCGCCGCGGCGGGGCCGGTGAAGCGCTCGGCGATCACAGCCGAGACAGCACCGACATGCGTGCCGTCGATCAGCACGAACCAGTCGTGCGCGCCTTCATTGCGCACCGCCGGAATGTCCGCCGTTGCACCCGACAATTCGGGCTCGCTCTCCAGAAGGTGCATGGAGATGATGCCGTCGCGCTGGTCCGGCGCCAGCTTGTCTTGCAGTGCATCGCGCCATCGCGCTGCGTTGTCGGGTGACGGTCGCAGCCGCACCACGCCGAGCGCGGCGCCACGTCCGGTGCCGTTGCTGATGGTGATGCGCGCGACGACGCGGAGCATGTCCTTGAAACGTGCCATGCATTGCCGCGACCACTCGGTCGGGCTCGCGAGCCGCACGCGGTAGGCGGGGCTGTCGAGCACGTCGAGCGTGGCGGTCGAATACAGGCAGAGGTATTTGGGATTGGCGGCATGCGCGACATAGCGCCGCGCCTCCAGGAATCCGTCGATCGCGACGCGTTCTTCCAGATGCTCGCGATCGTACCAGCGGTTGAAATCGGCCTCATCGGCCGCGTCGATGTTCATCGACGTCAGCAGCATGCCTTTCCCGGCGAGCGGCATTTTTCTTATCCTGTTATCGCGCGGTCTTCGACGCGAGGTCCGCGATCGACTTCATGACCGCGTCCCGCACGCCGGTATCATAGAGCGAATGTCCGGCTTCTTCCACGACGCGAAGCTCGCAATCCAGCCAAACCTTCGCGAGTGCCTGCGATGTCTCAGGCGGGCACAACAGATCGTAGCGGCCCTGGACGATGATCCCGGGGATGCCGGCGAGCCGCCCCGCATTTCGCAACAGCTGGCTCTCGGTCATGAAGCTGTCGTTGACGAAATAGTGCGCCTCCATGAACGGTGTCGCAGGCAGCGTGCGCCACACGTTCAGCGCGGCCAGGTCCAGCCGCGTCTTGGCGGGCTTGTGCTCGGACAAGGTGCGTTCGGTGTCGTGCCAGGCCCGCGCGGCGGGGCCGTGCACGGCGGGATCGGCATCGAGGATGCGGCGCCAATAGGCCTCCACCGGCCGCGCCCGCTCCTCTAGCGGCAGCACGCTGAGAAAATCCTCGTACAGCGCGGGATAGAATTGCGACAGGCGCGAGGTGAACGCCGTCTCGACCTCCGCCCGCGTGCCGAGAAACGTCGCGCGCAGCGCGATGCCGGAGACGCGCTCGGGATGCGCCTCTGCATAGGCCAGCGCCAGCGTCGCGCCCCAGGAGCCGCCGACCGCCATCCAGCGTTGGAAGCCAAATTTCTCGCGGATCTTCTCCATGTCCGCGATCAGATGCGCCGTGGTGTTGTGCTCGCGCGATCCCTTCGGACGGCTGCGGCCGCAGCCGCGCTGGTCGAACAGCACGGCGCAGAAGCGATCAGGATCGAACAGGCGGCGATGATCGGGCTGGCAGCCGCTGCCGGGGCCGCCATGCAGATAGATCGCTGGGATGCCGTCCGCGCGGCCGATGCTCTCGACATAGAGCTCAAAGCCGTCGCCGACATCGAGCATGTCGGAGGTCAGCGGCGCAAAGGGATCGGCCCGCCTGATCGAGCTGGCCGCGTCGGCGTCAGGTCCCATTCTCGGATTCCAGAGTGCCGCCGGCGAAGTTGCGATAGAGGAAGCGGTTGGTCTCGCCCTCGGCTCGCGCTCGGCCTGCTTGAAGATGGTCTCGTGCAGCGGCGACAGCGCGCAAGCGGGATCGGTGTTGGCGGCATCGCCCGTCAGCGCGAAAGCCTGGCAGCGGCAGCCGCCGAAATCGATCTCGCGGAATTCGCAAGACTTGCACGGCTCCTTCATCCAGCCGGTGCCGCGATAGCGGTTGAAGGCTTCGGAGTTCTGCCAGATCCAGGCAATCGAGTGATTCGAGCGCACGGATTCGAACTCGAGCCCGGTGATGCTCTCGGCGGCGTGGCACGGCAGCACCTTGCCGGCGGGCGAGATGTTGAAGAACTGCCGGCCCCAGCCGCCCATGCACTTCTTCGGCCGCAGCGCGTAATAGTCGGGAACGACGTAGTCGATCGCGATCGTGCCCTTGAGCCGCTCGCGTGCCTCCTCGACGAGGCGGGTGCATTCGTCGAGTTGCGCCACCGTCGGCATCAAGGCAGCGCGGTTCTTCAGCGCCCAGCCGTAATACTGCACGTTGGCGACCTCGAGCCGATCGGCGTCGAGATCGACCGCCATCTGGATGATGTCGGGGAGCTGGTGCAGGTTCTGCCGATGCATCACCGCGTTCACGGTGAGCGGCAAATCGAGCTCGCGCGTCCATCTGGCGACTTCGAGCTTCTTGCGGTGCCCGTTTTTGTAACCAGCGACGCGATCGGCAAGGCCCTCTTCAACGCCTTGGAAGCTGATCTGGACGTGGCAGAGCCCGGCATCCGCAAGATCGCTCAGCCGCTCGCGCGTCAGCAGCACGGCCGAGGTGATGAGGTTGGTGTAGAGCCCGGAATCGCTGGCGTGCTTGACCAGCTCGACCAGGTCCTTCCGCGCCGTCGGCTCGCCGCCGGAGAAATGCACCTGGAGCACGCCGATCTCGGCGAGCTCGCTCAGCACCTTCTTCCACTCATCGGTGGTCAGCTCCTTGCCCGAGCGGTCGAGCTCGACCGGGTTGGAGCAATAGGGGCATTGCAGCGGGCAGCGATGGGTGATCTCGAGCAGCACGGCGAGCGGAATGCCGAACGTCTCCGCCGTCGAGCGCTGCTTCTCCAGCACCGCGAGGCTGTCGCTAACATCTGGCGGGATGGTGGGATTGCCGAGCACATCGCTCATGACGTCTTCTCCCGGGCCTCGGTGAGAAAGCCCTTGTCGGCGAGACCCTGCAGCATGACGATGACGTCGGCGAGGATCGCCTCGCGCGGCGCGGCGTATTTCGCCGCCAGCTGGTCTGCGACGTCGCCGACATTGCGCTCGCCGTCGCAGAGCTGCAAGACCTCGACCGCGATCTCGTCTGGGGCCAGCACCCGTTCCGGCGCCAGGATCACCCAGACTTGGCGCGTCTCGTCATACTTCAGTTTGGCATGCCGCGGCAGCACGGGGCGGCTTGCCTCGCTGACGCTGATGTTCCGCGGCCCGGCCATTGCTGTTCCTCGTTAGCTCGCCTTCTTAGTTTTCTTTGGGCACGAAAGCGCCCGGCGGAATGTGGCCCTCGACATAGGCGTGATAGAGCGCGTCGAGCTGCACCCAGAGTACGTTGGTCTTGAAGATCAGCGCGTTGCACACCTGCGCGCGCTGCTCCAGCGTCGTGGCATGCGCCTTGACGTAGTCGAGCGCAAAGCCGGCATCGCGCGGCGCCTGGGTCAGGCGTCGCTTGAAATAGCTCATGATGTCGGGGTTGACGAAGTCGTAATGCGCCAGCATGCCGGAGATGCGCTCTTCGTGCAGGTTCGGCGCGAACAATTCGGTCAGCGAGGAGGCGATCGCCTCCAGCGGGCTCTTCTCGCGGCAATAGTGGACATAGGCCTCGACCGCGAAGCGCGTCGCCGGCAGGATGCCTTCGGTCGATTCCACGTAAGCCGTGTCGAGACCCAGGCCTTCGGTCAGCTTGAGCCAGCGCTCGATGCCGCCCTCGGTTCCGACGTCGCCGTCATGGTCCTCGATACGATGGCGCCATTCCAGCCGCGTGGCGCGGTCGCGGAAGCGCGAGATCACCACCGCGTCCTTGATCGGGATGGTGCTCTGGTAATAGTAGCGGTTGAGCGCCCAGGCCTGCACTTGGCCCTTGTCGAGCTTGCCGCCGTGCAGCAGCTTATGGAACGGATGCAGGCTGTGATAGCGCGTCGCCCCGATATGGCGCAGCGTCGCCTCGAGTTCCTCGGCCGAGTTGAGCTTGATGTCCTTGCCGATCGAGAGCGCGGTCATTCCTGTCAGTGACGCGGTATTCACAGCACGATCTCCGTTCCATCCGCGGGTATCTGCCAGCCCGCCTCTTCAGTGGCTTTCCGCTCGGGTGAAGCGGGCAGCAGCGCCGGATTCGAGTTATTGATATGCAGAAAAATCTTCCTGCCGATAGTGAGATCGGCCAGCCGCGCGATCGCGCCGTCGGCGCCGGACATCGCGACATGGCCCATGCTCTTGCCGGTCTTGTGGCCGAGGCCCGCCCTGATCATCTCGTCGTCCTGCCACACCGTGCCATCGAAGAACACCAGTGCCGCGCCGTCGATCTCGGTCTTGAGCGCGTCGGTGACCTCGGCGCAGGCGGCGATGAAATAGAAGCACTTGCCGGTCGACTTGTCCGTGATCTTCAGGCCCAGCGTATCGCCGTCGCCGGTCTCGCCGCCAGGATGGGCCTTGCCTTCCAGATACCAGGCCGACTTGCCCGGCACCGCGAACGGCAGCACCTCGATCCCTGAGCGCGCGCCGTCCGGCAGTCGCGGCTCGAACGGCTCGCCGATGTCGGTCGGCTGGCGCCGCACGTTCTTCTCGTTCAGCACGTTGAAGATGCTGTTGCTCTTCAGGATCGCCAGCACCTTCTCATGCGCATAAACCGTGAAGGGCGAGCCCTCGCGCATCGACAGCAGGCCTGCGACCGCGTCCACTTCGCCGTTGGTCAGGATCACGCCGGCAATCGGCGTATGGCGCAGCGCGCCCGCCTTCGGGTGCAACTGCGGCGTGGCGTTCAATTGCTGGCGAAGGTCGGGGGAGGCGTTGATCAGGAACCAGTGCTCGCCGTCGCCGCTGAAGGCGACCGACGCCTGGGTTCTCAAGAGGTCATGGCCGCTGGCACGGGCCGCTCGGCAGCCCTCGCAGCCGCAATTCCATTGCGGCACTCCGCCGCCGGCTGCGGCGCCCAGGACGACGACACGAAGCATGATCCGTCTCCTGGAGGGAACGCTGCGAGGTGGATCTCGGGTCGACACCGAGTGCCGACAAAGATGATGTCTTCCGGCAACCTATTGTGATCGAAAGATCCACCTGCGCTGAACGCAGACCGCCCGCCGCTTACTTGCGGGTGGCGCTCACATACATGTTGATTTCCATGCCACAGGGCACTTCGACGATCTTCGGGGCTTTCCAGGCCATTTGGCTCTCCATTTTCGCGAAATCGGACGTATCCGCCCGCGCTTAAGTTAATGCGGGCGGAGAAGTTCGCCAGTGAAATTTTCCCGACCAAGGTAGTAGGTCGGCGGAATTGTTGCGCTGCAAAGAGAGCGTATTGCGGCCACAAGATCAGCGACTGACAGACGCAAAAAACGCCGATAGGTCGTGATCCCTGTCGGGATAAAGCAGTTGTGAGTATAGAACGGCTTCCAATCGGCTACAGGCGACCCAAACTGGATCTTTCGTGATGCCCAGATATTTCTTCAACACCCGCATCGGCGACGAACTGATCGTGGATCCCGACGGCGAGGATCTGCGCAACCCCGATCGCGCCTGGGAGGTCGCCCGCCAGATGATCCTGGAGGTGGTGAAGTCGGAGGGCGCCCAGCCGGCTCTGCTCGAGGCCGTGATCGAGGTGACCGACGACGACGGGGAAATCGTGCTGGAGTTTCCCTTCACCGAGGCGCTCCTGGACATGCCGGACCAGTCCGCGACGCGGCATTGAGGCCCGCGGACGGGTAAGGGGCGCGCAGCTCCCTCCACCGTCATTGCGAGTGTAGCGAAGCAATCCAGAATCCCTCGGCGGAGGCAGTCTGGATTGCTTCGTCGCAAGGGCTCCTCGCAATGACGGAGAATGAGGCACCATCCGGCACCAAACCCGCCCTTCGCCCCTGCGAAATCCGCATGGCTTTGCCGCGGTCCCGGCGCTAAAAGACGGCGGTCATACGGAGCAAGCCATGCAAGATCTCTGGCGCCTGTCGGCCGCCGACCTCGCCGCCCTCGTCAAGTCCAAAAAGGTGTCCGCCAGGGAGGCCGCCAAGGCCGGTCTCGCCCGCCTGGACGCCGTCAATCCCGCGCTCAACGCGGTGATCGACCACCGGCCGGACGACGTGCTCAAGCAGGCTGACGTCGTCGATGCCGCCATCGCGCGGGGCGAGGACCCCGGCGTGCTCGCGGGCGTGCCCGTCACCATCAAGGCCAATGTCGACCAGGAGGGCTTTGCCACCACCAACGGCCTGAAACTCCAGCGCGACGTCATCGCGCGCGAGGACAATCCGGTGGTCGCCAATTTCCGCAAAGCCGGCGCCATCCTGCTCGGCCGCACCAATTGCCCGGCCTTCTCCTACCGCTGGTTCACCACCAATCTGATCCATGGCGACACCAAGAATCCCCGCGACGCTTCGCTGACGCCGGGCGGCTCCTCCGGCGGCGCCGGCTCGGCGGTCGCGGCCGGCATCGGCCACATCGCGCACGGCACCGACATCGCCGGCTCGATCCGCTATCCCGCCTATGCCTGCGGCGTGCACGGCCTGCGCCCGACGCTCGGCCGCATTCCCGCTTTCAATCCCGCGCTGCCGGAGCGCCCGATCGGGCCGCAGATCATGGCGGTCTCTGGCCCGCTGGCGCGCACCGTCAACGACTTGCGCATCTCGCTCGCCGCGATGTCGGCCCGCGACATCCGCGATCCCTGGTTCGTGCCGGTGCCGCTGGAAGGTCCCGCACGGCCGAAGCGCGCCGCGCTCTGCCTCAATCCGGGCGGCCTTGCCACCACGCCGGAGGTGAAGGCGGCGGTGAGCGATGCCGGCAAGCGGCTGGAGCGCGCGGGCTGGACCGTCGACGTCATCGCGGACACGCCGCCGATGCGCGAAGCGGTCGAGTGGCAGATCAAACTCTGGCTCGGCGACGGCTACGAGGCGCAGCTCGAGATGGCCGAGCGCGAGGGCGATCCCGGCGCGCTGGCGTGCCTGCGCGGCAACCGCAGCAGGGTCGCGCCGATGGACCAAGCGAATTACGCGAAGGCGCTGACCCGAAGAGCCACGTTGACCCGCGACTGGATGCTGTTCTTCGAAAAATATGCCGTGCTGCTGACGCCGGTCTCCGGCGAGCTGCCGTTCCCCGATCATCTCGACCGCAAGGACGACGAGTCTTTCCAGCGCGTCTGGGAGGCGCAGCTGCCGCAGATCGCCATTCCCTTCATGGGCTTGCCCGGCCTCGTCGTCTCCACCGGTCTCGTCGGCAAGGCGCCGGTCGGCGTGCACATCGTCTCCGGCCGCTATCGCGAGGATCTGTGCCTGCTCGCGGGCGAAGCGATCGAGGCCGGCGGCGTGCCGCCGTCGCCGATCGATCCCGTGGGCTAGCGATGACCGCCATCTACGACTTCAAGGCCAACTCGCTTGCCGGCGAGGAAGTGCCGATGCGCCGTTTCGAGGGACAGGTGCTGCTGATCGTCAACACCGCGAGCAAATGCGGCTTCACGCCGCAATATCGCGGGCTGGAGGATCTCTATCGCGATCTGTCGCCGCGCGGCTTCTCGGTGCTCGGCTTTCCCTGCAACCAGTTCGGCGCGCAGGAGCCGGGACAGGCGGACGAGATCCAGGCGTTCTGTTCGACCAACTATGACGTCACCTTCCCGCTGTTCGAGAAGATCGACGTCAACGGCGCCAACGCACACCCTCTGTATGAGTACCTGAAACGGCAGCAATCCGGCCTCTTGGGCGCCTCCATCAAATGGAATTTCACCAAATTCCTGGTGGACCGTGCCGGCAAGGTGGTCGCGCGCTACGCGCCGACCGCGCGGCCCGAAGGATTGCGCAATCAAATCGAAACGCTGCTGTGAGCGAGACAATCATGAGCGACGAATTTCCGGACCGCCTGTCGGTCGATCCGAACAGCCCCTATTACAACGCGGACATCCTGGCGCGCGACGTCGGCATCCGCTTCAAGGGCATCGAGAAGACCAATGTCGAGGAATACTGCATCAGCGAAGGCTGGGTCCGCGTCACCGCCGGCAACGCCAAGGACCGCTATGGCAACCCGCTGACCATCAAGGTGCACGGTCCGGTCGAGCCGTATTTCAGGGATAAGAAGTAGTTCGAACTGAGCGCGCACCGCTCTCTCCTCGTCATTGCGAGGAGCCCTTGCGACGAAGCAATCCAGAGTCTTTCCGCGGGTAGCAGCCTGGATTGCTTCGCTTCGCTCGCAATGACGAAAGTGAAAGGCCACCCCCATGTCCGTCCGCATCGTCGACGTCCGCGAAATTACAAAACCGATCTCCTCGCCGATCCGCAACGCCTATATCGACTTCACCAAGATGACGACGAGCCTGGTCGCCGTCGTCACGGATGTGGTGCGCGACGGCAAGCGCGTCGTCGGTTACGGCTTCAACTCCAACGGCCGCTATGGGCAGGGCGGCCTGATCCGCGAGCGCTTTGCCGCGCGCATTCTCGAAGCTGATCCGAACTCGCTGCTCAATGTCGCCGGCGACAATCTCGACCCCGACAAGGTCTGGGCCGCGATGATGACCAACGAGAAGCCGGGCGGCCATGGCGAGCGCTCGGTCGCGGTCGGCACCATCGACATGGCGGTGTGGGACGCGGTGGCGAAGATCGCGGGCAAGCCGCTGTTCCGCCTGCTCGCGGAGAGGCACGGCGTGACCGCCAATCCGCGCGTGTTCGTCTATGCCGCCGGCGCTATTATTATCCCGGCAAGGATCTCTCGATGCTGCGCGACGAGATGCGCGGCTATCTCGACCGCGGCTACAACGTCGTGAAGATGAAGATCGGCGGCGCCCCGATCGAGGAGGACCGCACCCGCATCGAGGCGGTGCTAAAGGAGATCGGCAAGGACGCGCAGCTCGCCGTCGACGCCAATGGCCGCTTCAACCTCGAGACCGGCATCGCCTACGCAAAAATGCTGCGCGATTATCCCTTGTTCTGGTACGAGGAGGTCGGCGATCCCCTCGATTACGCGCTGCAAGCCGCGCTCGCCGAGTTTTATCCGGGCCCGATGGCAACCGGCGAAAACCTGTTCAGCCACCAGGACGCCCGCAACCTGATCCGCTACGGCGGCATGCGCCCCGACCGCGATTGGCTGCAATTCGACTGCGCGCTGTCCTACGGCCTGTGCGAATACCAGCGCACGCTGGAGGTGCTGAAGACCTACGGCTGGTCGCCCAGCCGCTGCATCCCCCACGGCGGCCACCAGATGTCGCTCAACATCGCCGCCGGCCTGGGCCTAGGCGGCAACGAAAGCTACCCCGACCTGTTCCAGCCCTATGGCGGCTTCCCCGATGGTGTCCGCGTCGAGAACGGCCACATCACCATGCCCGACCTTCCCGGCATCGGGTTCGAGGGCAAGTCGGATCTCTACAATGAGATGAGGGCGCTGGCGGAGTAGGGGGGAACGCTGTGTGCCCCAAACTCAGTGTCGTCCCGGCGAAGGCCGGGACCCATAACCCCAGGGAGAAGTTATGGCGCGAGCTCGCAACTCCGAGTCTTCGCCAAACTCAATCCTGTGGTTATGGGTCCCGGCCTTCGCCGGGACGACAACGGAGTATGAGGCTCGACCTCACCACCCCCATCGCTGTCATGCCCTGGCTTGACCGGGGCATCCAGTACGCCGCGGCGGACGTAGCCAAGACGAGCTCTTCAACGCTGGTCTCTGGAACGCTGGATAGCCCGTCTCCGCGCCTGAACTTTACAGGCTCGGCCTGCTGACCCGAGTCTATGTTCCCGCGCTCGCCGCCTATTGCCACGCCTTCGGGCAATGGCGCATGGCTTCTGAAGCGCTGGCGAAGATGCAGGCCAAAGATCCGGTCATGAACGGTCTGATCATCAAGAGCAGATATGGCGACGCGGCTATGAATCCGTTGGTCACGATCGTGCGCAAGCACGCAGCCGATGTTGTGAGGTATGCAGCCGAATTTGGACTGACGCCCGTTGCTCGGAGCCGAATCGCAGCCGGGATCAACGCCACGCAGTTACCGAGCAAGTTCGATGGTTTGCTGCGCTGATCATGCTGCTTGGGACTGCATCGGAACGGTTGATAAATGTCGGCGTGACTATCGGCAGGTTGCCAACGAACTTCATCCGCCCGTAAGTTACAACCCTTCCGTTTTGACAAAGCCGCAGGTTGGGGAATTAGGGCATGGAAACGCAAGTTCGGACACCGCAGATGGTGTTTATGCAGCCGCAACGGCTAGTCGTACCTCTGTTTCAAAGACCTTATGTTTGGAATCAAGAAACCCAATGGGAGCCACTTTGGGAGGACGTGCAACGTGTTGCGGAGCGCGTGCTTGCCCATCCGACCGATAAGCACCAGCCTCACTTCCTTGGTGCCGTTGTGCTACAACAAATGCCGAACCAAGCGGGTTTGATGCAGCAGCGCACAATCATTGACGGTCAGCAAAGGTTAACAACGCTCCAGCTATTGCTCGATGCGCTTAGTGCTGAATTGACCGCAGCCCAAGCGTTGCCTTCTGCAGCACGTATCGAGCCGCTTGTGACCAATGCTGAGCCATTCTGCGCGAAGCCAGAGGATCGTTTTAATGTTTGGCCGACCAATCGGGACAGGCCGGCTTTCAACGAAGTGATGGGCGCAACTCCTCCTGTTGATCATGAGCAACTCAAATTTCGCAACGAACGAATGACACAGGCTCATTATTTTTTGTGAGCAATCGCGCGCATGGCTCAATGAAAAGGGTCCTGCGATGGTGCAACCGCGGGCGGCCGCAATAGAACGCTCAGTGCGCGAATTGATTCAATTGGTTGTAATCGATCTCGCGGCTGACGAGAATGCTCAAGAGATTTTCGAGACTCTGAACGCGCGTGGTGCTCAGTTTACCGCTGCCGACTTGATTAAGAACCTCATCTTTCAGCGTCTTCTCGAATCTGGAGCTGATGTTGAGGATGCCTATCAGAAGTATTGGAAGGAATTCGAGACGGGTTTCTGGGAAGTCGAGATAAGTGTTGGGCGGTTTCGCTATCCGCGATCATCTGTTTTTTTGAACCATTGGATCGTAGCGCAGACGGGCGAAGAAGTAGTTGCGAGGGAGGTGTTCGACCGCTTCAAGCGCTTCGTGGACCACGATGCGCGCCTGCCTATGCAGGACCTGCTTAAACAAATCCACGCAGCCGCTGGTGTTTACCGCAACTTCATTGAGGCTGCTGCGAGAGAAGGGGGCTCAATAGATCAACTTGGCTTGTTTGGATATCGAACAAGCGTTCTTGAGAGCGAGGTAATAAAACCTCTGGTACTGGCCCTCCTTGATCCACAAAGTCCTCCTGTTCCGGCGATCCAGCTAGATAAAGCATTGGATGTGATCGAAAGTTGGATGGTTCGCAGAGCGCTCGTGCGCGCCACAGCCAAAGGTTATAATCAGCTAATTGCGGAGCTCGTTGGGCAGCTTCGCGGTTGGGATAGAGCGACCGTAGGCGATAGAATTCAAGCCTTTCTCGCAGGACAAACCGCAGAGAGCCGGTATTGGCCGGACGATGCTGAGCTAGAGCAGGAAATTACTGATCTCCAAGCTTACCGCCGTCTACGGCGGGGACGCCTTCGGATGGTTCTTGAAGCGATTGAGGATCATTTGCGCGGTTGGCGAGATGGTAAGCAAGGCCTCGGAGGGGAACGCGTAGCTCGCGGGAGGCTGGCGATTGAGCATGTGATGCCGCGAAAATGGCAGCAGCACTGGCCGACACAGGGCTCCGACGAGCAGGAGCGCGATAGACTTATACATACGCTAGGCAATCTTACTCTCCTGACCGGCAAGTTGAACTCAACGGTATCCAACGGTCCTTGGTGCGGAACGAACAGCAAGCGGGCAGGACTTGAGGCGCATGACGTGCTCCTCCTAAATCGGACCTTGTTGAAAGAAGCAGGAGCGGAGTGGAACGACGATTCAATCAGTCGGCGTTCGCAAGAACTCGTACTAATCCTCGCGGAGATTTGGGCGGTACCCCCCGATCACCGCTCCGGCTTTGCCGTAACTCGGCGACGACCGGGAAGAAAGGTAGAACCCACAGACCTCATCAACGCGGGTCTTCTGCAGCCAGGAATGTCATTAATTCCAAAGCGCAAGAAATTCAGCCATCGTGTTGCTACGTTGTTAGCGGACGGGCGTGTAGAAGTGGACGGCGAGGCTTTTGCGAACGCCAGGGAGGCCGCAACAGCGATCTATGGAAAGAAGACCGGGGGGTGGTGGTTCTTCCTCACTGATCCGGCGTCAGGTCGCACACTACGAGCAGTTCGCCGCGACTACATCGAAGCTATGGCTGTTGATTCTGACGATGACGAACAGGGCGACGAGGATGACGATGACGAAACATAGACGGCGCGGCGGCCCCGCCTCTGGCCGCAGCCCGCCCACCGCCCCGCTTCCATGGGGGACAGCCCGCTGTCGTGTCAAATAGATGGCACGGCTCCGGATGGAGCGAAGCGAAATTCGGGGACGCGTATCGTTGAGCTAAAGTCCCGGATTACGCTTGCGCTCCATCCGGGCTACGACAGCGGGCTACGACAACCGCATATCCAGCAGCCGCCGTCCTTCGCCCTTCAGCAGCTTCTTCACTGCACCCGACGCCACGACCTCGCCGTCGTTGGCGTAGGCTTCGTGGTTCTTCTCGATGTCGTCGAGGCGGTAGAGGTAGTTGACCATGACGCCGGCGGATTCGCGCATGCCCTTCGGCGAGAGGTCCCCTAACCAGTTGATGCGCTCCAGCCGCGCGCCGTTGCCGAGATGGAAGCGGGCGACGGAATCGATCAGCTTGCCCTTCGGCGTGCGTGCTTTCAGGAAATAGTACGCTGCGAGCGGCTCCAGCAAGCTGCGGAGCAGCGTGGTCGTCTCAGGGTTCTCGAACCATTTGGGATCGTCGAGACGCTTCAGCGTCTCGCGGTCCTCGTCCGACAGCGGCAGGTCCTTGTCCTGCTTCACCCATTGCATGAAGCCCGGCACCGGTGACAGCGTCACGAAAGTGTCGAGCTTCGGCAGCTCGCGGCGGAGCTCCTCGACCACCTGCTTAATCAGGAAGCTGCCGAACGAGATGCCGCCAAGGCCACGCTGGGTGTTGGAGATCGAATAGAACACCGCGGTGCGGGCACGCTCGATCGGCAGATGCTGGCGGTCGATCGCGAGCAGCGGCGCGATCGCACCGGGGATGGTCTCGGTCAGCGCCACCTCGACGAAGATCAGGGGCTCGTCGACCATCGCGGGGTGGAAGAAGGCGTAGCAGCGGCGGTCGACCGGATCGATGCGGCGGCGCAGATCGTCCCAGTCAGAGATCTCATGCACGGCTTCGTATCGGATGATCTTTTCGAGGATGTTGGCCGGGGTCGACCAGTCGATCCTGCGCAGCACGAGAAACCCCCTGTTGAACCACGAAGAGAGAAGATGCGAGACGTCGCGATCAAGCGCGGCGAGATCGGTGTGCCCGTTCATCATGCCGAGCAGATCGGCGCGCATGCTGACGAGGTCGCCGGTGCCGCCCGGCGCGCGGTTGAGGCGGCGGATCAGCTCCTGCCGCCGCGGCTCGGAAGCGAAATGCAGCGAGCTCGCGTCCTCGTCGGTGGGCTGGGCGCGCCATTTCTCGATCGCCTTGGACAGCCGCTCGCGATCGGGGCCGAAATCGCGCACCAGCGCCTCGAAGAAAGCGCGGCGTCCGGCCGCATCCAGCTCCTGGTAGAGGTCGAGTACCTCCCGCGCCATCGCGGTGCCCGAGGCTTCGCCCCGGCCCGAGAGCAGCGCGTCGCAAAGCGCCATCAGCCCGGCGGCGTCTGGTTTGGTGTCCGAGCCGTCGCCGCGGCGAAGCAGCGTGCGGCCGCGCTCGGAGATGGTGGCGAGCAGGTCGGAGAAGAAGGCGTTGGCCATCTGGACTTTTCGATTCCGGTTTGTGCGATGCGGAAGCTTACATGGGATTTAGGCGGAAGCCGATCACAATCAAGCAGGGGAATGCGGCATCTTTAGTTGGGCTGCGCGCCAACACCGAGACTGTCATGCCCCCGCCGGCCGCTATCCAGCACGCTGCTGCCGTAGGGTGGGCAAAGGCGCACTTGCGCCGTGCCCACCATATCTCCTTGATCTCGGGAAGTGGTGGGCACGCTTCGCTTTGCCCACCCTACGACGTCTTGCGGCCTGGCGACAGCCGCTTTCGCCAGCGATGACATGGAGCTACACCTTCCCCGCAAACTCCGTCGGCGTCCGCCCCGTCACCTGCCGAAACGCCGCCGAGAACGCCGGCACACTGGCATAGCCCAGCGATGTCGCGAGCTGCTTCACCGACACGTTCGCATCCGTCGATAGCCGCTGGATCGCCGCCGCAATCCTTGCGCGCTGGCACCAGCTCTTGAAGCTCAGCTGCGTTTCCGTGGAGAACAGCCGCGACAGCGTGCGGGCGGAGGTTCCGACCGCGCGCGCCAGCGTGTCGATGTCGTGCAGGCCGGTGGGATCGTCGAGCACGATCATCGCGGCGCGGCGGCAGCGCACTTCGCGCGGCAGCGGCACGAGGGTCGTGGAATCCTCGGCCTGGTGCAATTCCAGCATCACGAGACGAACCAGTAGCTCGGTCCGCGCCTCGGTACTGCGGGCATCGAACAGCGCCAGGATCGCCTGGTGCAGCAGCGGCGACACCCGGACCACGAACTCCTTGGTCAGTCCCTCATATTGCTGCTCGCGCTTCAGCCAGGGCAAGTCGAAATACAGCGTGCGCATCTCGATGTCGGCGAGCAGGTCGATGGCATGCTCGAGCCCGACGGGCACCCAGACCGCGCGGTCCGGCGGCACCAGCCAGCGCCCTCCGGGCGTCGTCACCTGCATGGTGCCCTTGGCGGCATAGATCAGCTGCGCCTCGCGGTGCAAGTGCGGGTCGATCCGCAACCCCTTGGGATAGTCGCGCGCGACCAGGTGCACGCCCGCGGTCGAGCGGTGGTTGCCCCGGACCTCCCGGAGAATTGGCGTTTCGACGACAGTCATTGGCAGCATCCCGTCTGGCCTGCGACATATAACTCATTTCGGAGCAGGAGAGGATTCGTATGAACAGCCCCAGCCGGGTCATCAGTTTCGTCAATGCCGGCCATTTCATCGACCACTATTCGATGCTGATCTTTGCCGCCGCTGTCATCATCATGGGGCCGGCGCTCGGCATGGCCTATTCGGAACTCTTGCCTTACGCGACGCCGGGCTTCGTCGCGTTCGGCGCGGGCTCGCTGCTGACCGGCTGGCTCGGGGATCGCTGGAGCCGCCGCCACATGATGCTGATCTTCTTCGTCGGCATCGGCGCCTCCATGATCGCGGTCGGCTTCGTGCGGACCCCGGCGCAGCTCGGCGCGGCGCTGCTCGCGATCGGCATGTTTGCCTCGATCTATCATCCGGTCGGCACCGCGATGATCGTGTCCTATGCCGACAAGCTCGGCCGCGAGATGGGGCTCAACGGCGTCTGGGGCAATCTCGGCGTTGCCTCCTCGGCGCTGGTCACCGGCGTGATCGGCCAATATCTCGGCTGGCGCTTCGCCTTCATCGTTCCCGGTGTCGTCACCATCCTGATCGGTGTCGCGTTCGCGCTCACCGTCGTCCATGAGGACCGCAAGGGCTCCAAGCAGGCAGCGGCGCAGGCGCGCGTCGCCAAGCAGGACATGTGGCGCGTGGCGCTGTCGCTCCTGATCGTCGTGATCGCGATCTCCACCACCTTCAACGCCGTCACCGTGGCGCTGCCGAAACTGTTCGCGGAGCGGCTCGCGGACCTGACCAAGAGCCCGGCGCTGCTCGGCGTCATCGCGGCCGGTGTCTACGTGTTCGGCGCGATGACGCAGTACACGATCGGCCGGCTGCTCGACCGCTATTCGCTGAAGACGGTGGCACTGCCGCTGTCCTTCATGCTGGCGCCGTTCCTGTATCTGGCCGCAAGCCTGTCCAATCTGCCGCTGATCGTGGTTTCGATCGGCATCGTCATGGGCGCGTTCGGGCAGGTCACGGTGAACGACGCCATGGTCGGCAAGTACACCACCGAAGAGTGGCGCTCGCGCGCCTATGCCGTGCGCTATTTCGTCGGTTTCACCGCGGCCGGTGCCTCGGTCGGTCTGGTCGCCTGGCTCTACGAGCAGGGCGGCTTCGTCACCATGCTGCACGCCTTCGCCGCCCTCTGCCTGCTCGCGATCGCCGCCGCGCTGATCCTGCCGCGCGAGATCCGGACGCCTCAGGCGGCGTGAAGGCTCCGTCATTCCGGGGCGCGCGAAAGCGCGAACCCTGAATCCATCAAGCGGCAGAGATTGCGGACAAATGGATTCCGGGCTCGTCGCTACGCGACGCCCCGGAATGACGAGAGAGATGCGCACGGCTGTCTCGACTTCGTCATTGCGAGGAGCTCTTGCGACGAAGCAATCCAGAATCATCCCGCGGAGGGACTCTGGATTGCTTCGCGGAGCCTGTCATCGGGCCGCGCTTCGCGCGGACCCGTTGGCTCGCAATGACGGAGAACAGTCGCAATGACGGGGGATGTGGCGGCATGTCGCGTAGCGCCTGCCGATGATGCCATTCTGCCGGTGTTTTGCCCGACGTGTCAAATGCCGGTGCGGCCGGAAAACCTCAGCGCGCACAACGCCGTTCTACTGTGCATGGGGTTGTTTTCGCATTTTTTGTTGAAGCACCCCCAAGGCCCCGGCAGCGGAAAGCCGGAACTCCCTCCGCCTCCCGCGGGTTCTACCCCTGTCGCCCCGGCGCTTCGCCGGGCAGATGAAGGGGGAATGACACCCGCATGCAGTGGAGCCTGCTCCGACCGGTCGGCCTTGTCCCCGCGGCGCTTGTCCTCACCACCATTGCGGCGAGTGCTGAGGGCGGCAAATCGGCCGGCCCGTCCGAATTCCTCCTGGTGGCGCAGATCGTCTTGCTGATCGGGGTCGGCCGCGGTCTCGGCGAGATCATGCAGCGCATCGGCCAGCCCTCGGTGATGGGCGAACTGCTCGCCGGCATCATCCTGGGGCCGTCGCTGTTCGGCTGGATCTGGCCCGAGGCGCAGCATGCGATCTTCCCGAAGACGCCCGAGCAGAAGGCGATGATCGACGGCATCGCCCAGTTCGGCATTCTCCTGCTGCTGCTGCTGACCGGCATGGAGACCGACCTCAAGCTGGTGCGGAGGGTCGGCAGGGCGGCGATCGCGATCTCGATTGCCGGCATCCTCGTGCCCTTCGCCTTCGGCTTTGCGCTCGGCGAGTTCCTGCCGGATGCGCTGCTGCCCGATCCGCACGCGCGCCTCGTGGCCTCGCTGTTCATGGGCACGGCACTGTCGATCTCCTCGGTGAAGATCGTCGCCGTGGTCGTGCGCGAGATGAACTTCATGCGCCGCAATGTCGGGCAGATCATCGTCGCGACCGCCGTCATCGACGACACCATCGGCTGGATCATCATCGCCGTCATCTTCAGCCTGGCCTCACACGGCACGCTCGATATCGCCTCCGTGGCCAAGGCCATGCTGGGAACGTTCGCCTTCCTGGCCGTCAGCTTCACCATTGGCCGTCGCCTGGTGTTCCAGCTGATCCGCTGGGCCAACGACAACCTCGTCAGCGCGGCGGCGGTCATCACGGTGATCCTGCTGTTGATGAGCGTCATGGCTATGATCACGCATCTGATCGGCGTCCACACCGTGCTAGGTGCCTTCGTCGCCGGCATCCTGGTCGGGGAGTCCCCGATCCTGACGCGGCAGATCGACGAGCGCCTGCGCGGCCTGATCTCGAGCTTCTTCATGCCGGTGTTTTTCGGCCTCGCCGGCCTCAGCGCCGACCTTTCGGTGCTTCGCGATCCCAATCTCCTGATGCTCACCGGCCTGCTGGTCGTGATCGCCAGCGTCGGCAAGTTCGGCGGCGCGTTCGTCGGCGGCACCCTGGGCGGGCTGAATGCGAGGGAATCGCTGGCGCTCGCCAGCGGCATGAACGCGCGCGGCTCGACCGAGGTGATCATCGCCACCATCGGCCTCTCCATCGGCGTGCTCAGCCAGAACCTGTTCACCATGATCGTGACCATGGCGATCCTGACCACGATGGCGATGCCGCCGATGCTACGCGCGGCACTGGCAAAGCTGCCTGTGAACGAGGAGGAGAAGGAGCGGCTGGAGCGGGAAGAATTCGAGAAGCGCGGCTTCATCGCCAATCTCGAACGTCCCTTGCTCGCGGTGGACGAGAGCGTCAACGCCACCTTCGCCGCGCATGTCGCGGGCGTGATTGCCGGCATGCGCGGCCTGCCGATCACCGTGCTGCACATCGGCGAGCGCGCCAGGGTGCAGGACAAGGGCGAGGACGACAGCCACGAAGCCGTGGTGAAGAAGGCGGCCGCAACCGTGTCCGCCAATGGTGGCGGCGAAGCCGGCAGCGTCGATGTCGTCACCCGGACCAGGCGCGCGGAGCTCGGCGAGACCATTGCCGACGAAGCGCGCAAAGGCTTTGACCTTCTCGTCGTCGGCATCGACAAGGTCGCTGCCGCCAAGGATCGCTTCGACCGGAAGATCGAGGACATCGCCGCCGAGTTCGAGGGGCCGCTCGCGATCGTGGTGGCCAAGGGCAGGCACCTGAAGCAGCCGGTGCCCGACGCGCTCAACATTCTCGTTCCGGTCTCCGGCAGCGGCGTCTCCAAGCGCGGCGCCGAGGTCGCGGTGGCGCTGGCGCAGGCCGGCTCAGGCTCGCTCCGGGTGATCTATGTGACGACGACGCGCGACAAGGGCGCGCAGCGCGGCACCTCTCGCGGACTGAGCCAGGAGACGGGCATCCTCAAGGACACCAGCGATCTCGCCGCCCGCTACGACGTCGACATCACCACGACGCTGCGCGTGAACCGGGCGCCGGAGGCGGCGATCCTGCGCGAGATCGACACCACCGACGTCGACCTCGTGGTCATGGGCGTCGACCGGATCCAGGCCGACCATCTCTCCTTCGGCGGCGTCGCCGCCGCAGTGCTGAGGCAGTCGAAGGTATCCGTGCTGCTGGTCTCGAGCGGCGAGGCGCGACAGGCACCAGCGGAGAAGGCTTAGACGACGGTGCGCTCCCTCTCCCGCTTGCGGGAGAGGGTTGGGGAGAGGGTGTCTCCACATTGGACACTCCCCCAGAGGAGAGAGCTCTCACCCGGCGCTACGCGCCGACCTCTCCCGCAAGCGGGAGAGGTTCCACCGAGAACGCCGCGCCGCTGATCCTACCGACACTCTCAGGTCTTCACCTCCGCCACCTTCGCCTTCGGCGCCTTCTTCGACGCGCGCCAGTTCTCGAAGCGCTGCACCACCACGAAGAAGGCCGGCACGAACAGCACCGCGAGGCAGGTCGAGGCCAGCATGCCCGAGAACACGGTGATGCCGATCGACTTGCGCGCGCTGGCGCCGGCGCCGGTGGCGAGCACCAGGGGCACCACGCCGAGGATGAAGGCGAACGACGTCATCAGGATCGGACGGAAGCGGGCGCGCGCCGCCTCGATCGCGGAATCGAGAAGCGGCTTGCCGTCGCGGCCGTGCAGCTCGAGTCCGACCTCGACGATCAGTATCGCGTTCTTGGCCGACAGCGCGATGAGCAGGATCAAGCCGATCTGGCAATAGAGGTTGTTGTCGATCTTGAGCCCGCTCAGGATCAGCATCGGCCCGAGCAGCGACAGCGGCACCGCGAGGATCACCGAGATCGGCGCGTACCAGCTCTCATACTGGCCGGCGAGCACGAGATAGACCAGCAGCATGGCGAGGCCGAACACCCAGTAGATCTGGTTGGAGACTGCCTTCTCCTGATAGGACATCGCGGTCCATTCATAGCCGGTGCCCGGCGGCAGCGTCTTGTCCGCGATCTCTTCCATCAGTTTCAGGGACTGGCCGGAGGAATAACCCTGCGCCGGCAGGCCGATGACGGTCGAGGATGGATAGAGGTTGTAGAGGCTGATCAGCGACGGGCCGGTGGCCGGCGTGATCTTGGCGACGGTGCCGATCGGGATCATGTCGCCGTTCGAGTTGCGCACCTGCATGTTGGCGATGTCGCGCTCGGTGACGCGGAAGGCCGGATCGGCCTGGGTGTAGACCTGGAACACGCGGCCGAACTTGTTGAACTGGTTGACGTAGGATGAGCCCAGATAGGTCGATAGCGCCGAGAACACCTGATCGGTGGTGACGTGGAGCGTCTGGGTCTTGACGCGGTCGATCTCGACGTTGAATTGCGGCACCGACGAGCGGAACGAGGACTGTACGCGCTGCAGCGCGCTCTGGCTCTGGCCATTGCTGACCATCGCGCCGGTGATCGCCTGAAGCTTGGCGAAATCGCTGTTGCCGTCGCGCAGCTCGACCTGCATCGAGAAGCCGGCGGCGTTGCCGATGCCCTGGATCGGCGGCGGCGGCAAGACGATGGTGCGCGCTTCCATGATGGTCGCGAGCTTGTCGTTGAGCCCGTATACCAGCGAGCGCAGATCCTCGCCGGGTCCTTTGCGCGCCTCCCAATCCTTCAGGATGATGTAGGCAACGCCGGCATTGGCAAGGCTCGCGCTGTTGTCGAGCGCGGAGATGCCGGCGATGGTGATGACCTGCTGGACGCCAGGGGTGTCCTTGATCAGCTCGCTCGCTCTGTCGAGCACCGTCTGGGTCCGCTCCAGCGCGGCGCCGTCGGGCAGCTGCACGGCGGCGATCAGATAGCCCTGGTCCTCGATCGGCAGGAAGCCGGTCGGCACCCGCGACAGGCCGTAGCCGCCGATCCCGATCAGGACCAGCGCCACCGCGACCGAGACCGTGGCGTGCCTGACCAGGAAGCCGATCAGCCGCGTGTAGCCGCGCTCGAGCCGGTTATAGACGGCGTTGAAGCCGCGGTAGAAGAAATTGCGCTGCTCTGGCGGCACCGCCGGCCGCAGCCAGAGCGCACACTGCGTCGGCTTCAAGGTCGCCGCGTTGATGGCGGACAGAAGCGCGGTCGCGGCGATCACCAGCGCGAATTGCGAATAGATGCGCCCGGTCAGTCCTGCGAGGAACGAGGCCGGCAAAAACACCGAGATCAGCACCAGGGTGATGCCGACGATCGGCGCGAACAGCTGGTCCATCGCCCTGATCGCGGCGTCGTGGCCGTTCATGCCCTGCTCGATGTTGTGGGCGGCGCCTTCGACCACCACGATGGCGTCGTCGACCACGATGCCGATCGCCAGCACGATCGCGAACAGCGTCGACATGTTGATGGTGAAGCCGAGCGCCGCCATGGCGGCGAACGCGCCGATGATGGTCACCGGCACGGTCGTCGCCGGCACCAGCATAGCGCGCCAGTCCTGCAGGAACACAAGGATCACGACCAGCACCAAAAGGCCAGCCTCGATCAGCGTCATGTAGACCTCGTGTACCGAGGCTTCCACGAACTTGGTGGTGTCGAACGGCGTGTCGTATTTGATGCCTTCGGGGAAGCGCTTGGCGAGCTCCGCCATCTTCTTCTCGACGGCCTGCTCGACCTGGAGCGCGTTCGCGCCTGGCGACTGGAACACGCCGATGCCGACGGCCGGCTGCTTGTTGAGCGAGAAGATCTGGCTATAGGTCTGCGCGCCCAGTTCGACCCAGCCGACGTCGCGCACCCGCGTGACGTCGCCGCTCGTGCCCGTCTTGACGATGATGTTCTCGAACTGGCTGCTGTCGTCGAGCCGTCCGTTGACGTTGAGCGTGTACTGGAACGCCTGGCCCGGCGGAGTCGGCGGCGCGCCGACCTGGCCGGCGGAGACCTGCTGGCTCTGCTGCTGGATTGCGTTGATGACGTCCTGCGGCACCAGGTCACGGACCTGCAGCTTGTTCGGGTCGAGCCAGACCCGCATCGAATATTGGCCGGCGCCGAACACGGTGACGTTGCCGACGCCGGGCAGGCGGGAGAGCTCGTCGCGGATATTGATGGTGGCGTAATTGCTCAAATACAGGCTGTCGTACTTCGCGTCGGGCGAGGTCAGCGTCACGAACAGCAGGATCGAGGTCGACCGCTTCTGCACGGTGACGCCCTGGTTCTGCACCGCCTGCGGCAATTGCGACAGCGCGCTGGAGACGCGGTTCTGCACCAGCACCTGCGCGAAATTGAGGTCGGTGCCGATCTTGAAGGTCACGGTCAGCGTATAGGTGCCGTCGGAGCCGCTGTAGGACTGCATGTAGAGCATGTCCTCGACGCCGTTGACCTGCTGCTCGATCGGCAACGCCACGGTGTCGATCACGGTCTTGGCGCTCGCGCCGGGATAGCGCGTGGTGACCTGCACGGTCGGCGGCACCACATCAGGATATTGCGCGATCGCGAGATTGAACAGTGCGACGCCGCCGATCAGGATCATCAGCAGCGCGATGACGTTCGAGAGGACCGGCCGCTCGATGAAGAATTTTGAGATCATGGCCGGCGCTCCTACTTGGCAGAGGCCTGCGGCTGCTCGATCTTCGTCACTTGCGGGTCGATCTTCTGGCCCGGAATCACCCGCAGCAATCCTGCGATCACCACCCGGTCGTCCGGCTTTAGGCCGCTCTCGATCACGCGCAAGCCACTGTCGACGGGGCCGATCTGCACCTTGCGCTGTTCGACGAAATTGTCACTGTTGACCACCAGCAGATAGCGGCCGCCCTGGTCGCTGCCGAGCGCGGTGTCGGGGACGAGCAGGGCGCTCTTCTCCTGGTCGAAGGGCACGCGGACGCGGACGAAGTAGCCGGGCAGCAGCACCCGCTTGTCGTTGGGGACGAGGCCGCGCACCGCGAGCGTTCCGGTCGATTGGTTGAGGGTCGGCGAGACGTAGTCGAGATGGCCCTCATGCGGATAGCCGGTCTCGGTCTGGAGGCCCACCTGGATCGGCAACTGTTTGAGGTCGGCGACGGTCAGCCCGCGGCGGGCCGCTTCGGCGCGGATGCGCAGCACATCCTGCTCGTTGACCGTGAAGTTCACCCAGATCGGGTCCAGCGCGACGATCTGCGCGAGCTGGGTCGGAGAGGAGACGCCGACGAGCTCGCCGACCGAGACCAGATGCGCGCTGACGATGCCGTCGAACGGCGCCGTCACCCTGGTATAGCTGTAATTGACCTCGGCGAGCCTGGTATTGACCTGGGCCTGCTGCAGACTGGCCTGAGCGTTGTCGCGGGTGGATGTCGAGGTGTCGAGCGTGGACTGCGAGACCGCCTGGCGCTGCACGAGCTCGACCTGGCGCTTGTAATCGGCTTCGGCCTGCTTGACCGTGGCCTGCGCGCCGACCTCCGCGGCCTTCGCCTGCTCGACCTTTAGCTTGTAGGTCTCCGGCTCGATGGTGAAGAGCTGGGTGCCCTGCTTGACGAAGGTGCCGTCCTGATAGTCGATCGATTGCAGAAAGCCCTGCACGCGCGCGACGAGATCGACGCTCTTGATCGGCGCGGTGTTGCCTGTCGCCTCGACATAGCGCGTCACGGCGCGCTGCACCGGCATCGCCACGTCCACCTTGGGCGGCGGCGGCGCCACGAAGGTGTTCTTGTCCTCGCAGCCGGCGAGCGCGATCACGGCGGTTGCCGTTGCCAAGGCCCGCCCGACATGTCTCCACGCTTCCTTACATCGTGCGGGAGATGCGGGATTCGCGCGTGTCATTCGGTGGCCCCCGGGTTGCTGTCTGTCGGTGCGGCAGGCTACCAACAAATGCCCGTCCGTGGAACACCATAGCCATGGCGGTCAGCGGCCTTGCACTGCAAACGGCGGCGTGGCCTTTGACAAGTTTATCATGACAAATGGCTTTTCACTGAGCGCACGATCGACCAGAATTGTGTCAAAGGCCATGTGACCGACGTGATGCATCGGAAGAAGAATAGGTGAGGAGACCATGACATGCCCACGTCGCTCCAGTCGGCCCTTGCCGGCCTCGTTCTCGCAGCGGCGGTCGCCATGCCCGCGCTAGCTGATGGCCTAACGGACGAGATCGCGCCGACCGGCAAGCTGCGGGTCGCGATCGCGATCAGCCCGGCGGGCGGTGCGTTCTGGTCGACCAAGGCCGAGGCCGGCTATGCCGGCGTTCCCGTCGATCTCGGCAAGGAGTTGGCGGCGCAACTCGGCGTGCCCGTCGAATATGTCGTGCATCAGAATTCCGGCCAGATCACCGAAGCCGCCTCGAAAGGCACATGGGA
Organism: Bradyrhizobium genosp. SA-3; assembly: GCF_004212635.1. Taxonomy (GTDB): domain Bacteria; phylum Pseudomonadota; class Alphaproteobacteria; order Rhizobiales; family Xanthobacteraceae; genus Bradyrhizobium. Next base: position 47,515 of record NZ_PSRT01000012.1, read on the forward strand.
CGTCACCTGGCTTCCCAAGGATCCCGAGCGCGAGACCAAGATGATGTTCGGCCCGATCTACGAGGTCGCCGACGCCACCTACATCGTCAAGCCCGGTTCGAACATCACCAATTTCGCCACGCTCGACCAGGCGGGCGTCAAGGTCGCGGCCGTCAACGCCACCACCACCATGCGCGGCGCCATCGCGCATCTGAAGAACGCGAAGGTCACGGGCTATCAGACCTATGACGAGATCTTCGGCCTCCTCAAGAGCGGCGAGATCGATGCCTTCGCGCTGTCGCGCGACCAGCTCAACAAGATGGCGCAGAAGATTCCGGGTACGCGTGTGCTGGACGAGACGTTCAAGAAGACGGTGACCGCCGTCGCCGTCCCGCTAGGCCACAGCCAGGCATTGGCGTTCGTCACCAAGTTCATGACGGACGCCACGACGAACGACACGCTGCGCAAGGCCTACGACAACAACGGCCTGAAGGATTCGCCGATCCGGACGGAATAGCATGACCCACGTTGCGGCGCGCCGATCTCTCAGCGCGCCTTGATCTCCGCGTACTTCGCCATCGCGCGCTCGAACTTCCGGTTGAACAGCCACATCGCGGCAAGGATCTCGCGGAAGCTTGCGGAGGTGCGCGCCCGGTCGGCCTGCCCGAACGCGAAGATGCTGTTGTTGCGCAGGTGCTTCATGATCGTGGGGCTGGACACCCTGTAGTTCAGGAGGTCGCCCGACTTGAGCGCGGACCTGGTCGGGGTGGGCACGATCTGGATCAGCTCGAATAGCTTCATCTGGTCGATCGGGTCGGGCAGCGTCTTCACGATCCCCGGGATCTCCCGGAACAGATCGGCATGCGCGTTCATCAGGCCGTCGCGCACATTGGTCCAATGATTGAAGCGGTGATCGGTGCCGCGGGCCCGCGCCTCCTCCTTGTCGTCGCGCGTGCTCAGCCCTGGATCGATCGCTGCGATCTCGCTCTTGATGGCCTCCCATTTCCGTCGGCCGTTGCGGTCTTCGGAGGGGCCGGTCTGGAAGCTGCCCATATAGGTGTTCGAGCGTCCGTTGCGAACATTCTGCTTGCCGTTGGTCTCGGCGAAGAACAGCCCGAGGCTGATGCGCCCCGCAGCTTGCGCGTGAGGTGGCGCAAGTCCCTTGGCGCGCGCGATCGCGACGGCGAGATCGACGACGTCCTTGAACGGCGTCGCCGAGTTCTGCGCGCCGGCGGGCGGCGCTTCCATGATGTCGAACAGTTTCGAATATTCGTCGATCAAAGGCTCGATGTCGGCGTCGAAATAGGCCGGAGGAATCTCGAACTTGTTGGGCCTGCCGATCCGCGACGGCATGGCGTCGGTGAGATCCTTGTAGGTGCTGATGACGGCGACACGCGCCAGATACAGCGCCTGTCCCGGCAGGTTCGGCAGCGGCTGCTTCGCCTCGATCTGGCGCCGCCGCTCGGCCAGTACCGACTTGAAGCCGGCGAGCGCGCGGTCATAGGCGGCGAGCGCCTCGGATTGTTTTGCCGTGAGCGTGCCCTGCTGTCCGACGGCGGGTGCCGTCAAGAGGACGAGCGCCGTCAAGGCAGCGGCAACAAGGTATCTCGGTCCCATGCGGTTCCCCGGCGGCTGTCGAATCGTCGCCACGGAACGTAAGCATCAGACGCGGAGGCTGGCGAGATGCAATCTCTCCCGAGCCGACGGCCGCCCTCTCCACCTATAGCGCGCGTTTCGAATTTTCCGGGGCGAGCAGGATGCCGATGAAGGCGCAGGCCGCGATCGCCTCGAAATAGAGGATCACTGGCGTGAAGCTGCCGCTCGATCCCATCAGGGCGGTGCCGACCAGGGGCGCGATGCCGCCGCCGAGGATGATGCCGAGCTGCTTGCCGAGCGAGGAGCCGCTGACGCGAACCTCCGTCGGAAACTGCTCCGCCGTGAAGGCTGCTTCCGGCGCGAACATCAGCGCGTGGATGACTCCGATCGAGACGACCAGGCCCATGACGAGCAGTGTCGGGTCCTTGGTCGCGACGAGCTGGAAGTAGATCGGGTACCACGCCGCCGCCAGCAGGATGCCGATCGCGATGAACGGGCGGCGGCCGAAGCGGTCCGAATAGGCCGCGATCAGCGGCACCATGCACATTTCCAGCACGTTGGCGACCATGGTCCCGAAGGTGACGCTGGATTGCGCCATGCCGAGCGTCTTGACGGCATAGCCGAGCACGAAGATCGTGCTCATGTATTGGAACGTGCTGTGGGCCATATTGGCGAGGCAGCCGAACAGCACCGATTTCTTCCACGACCGCGCCACGTCGAGCAGTGGTGCCTTCGGCCGCGCGGCTGAGGCCTGAACCGCCTTGAAAAGGGTCGATTCGTCGACCTGGAGACGGATGTAGGTGCCGAGCACCACCAGGACGAGGCTGAGCACGAAGGGCACGCGCCAGACCCATTGCGCAAAGTCCTGCGGGGTCGAGACGAAGCCGAGCAAGGCGATGAAGCCGGATGCCAGGATCACGCCGATCGGACCGGACGCATTGACAAAGGAGGCGAAGAAGCCGCGTCTTGCCGACGGCGCATTCTCCAGCGTCAGCGACACCGCGTTCATGTATTCGCCGCCGAAGGCAAACCCCTGCACGAGGCGCAAGGTGACCAGCGCGATCGGCGCCAGGAGCCCGATCGAATCGTAGCTCGGCAGGCAGCCGATCAGGAAGCTCGCGACACCCATCAGCACGAAGGTGATCGTCAGCATCGCCTTGCGGCCGAGCTGGTCGCCGTAATGGCCGAACACCATGCCGCCGAGCGGACGGGCGACGAAGCCGACTGCAAACGTCGCGTAGACCGCCAGCATGCTCGCCGTCGAATCCATCTTTGGAAAGAAGAAGCGGTCGAACACGATGGGAGCGGTGAAGGCATAGATGAAGAAATCATAGTGTTCGATCACCGATCCGAGCGAGGACGCGATCACGAGCTTACGGAACGCCGGCGTGATTGGCGCCGCCTCGGCGCGACTGGTCGCCCCGGTGATGACCTCGGCAGTGTTGCTCATACGTTTCCCCTCTCTGCTTTTGCTTATGTCGTCTCTAGGCGCGCCGGCCCTGGCGGCGGAACGAAGCAGGCCTCGCCGCCGCCGCCAGGGAATGGATCGCTCACTGCGCCTCGTCGACGACCGGATTGCGCAGGATTGCGAGCTTCTCGACCTCGACCTCGACGACGTCGCCGGGCTTCATCCAGAGCGGCGGGGTGCGCTTGGCGCCGACACCGCCGGGCGTGCCGCTGACGATGACGTCGCCGGGCTCGAGCCGGGTGAAGGTCGAGCAATATTCGATCTGGCGCGGGATATCGAAGATCATGTGCTTGATCTGCGTTTCTTGCACGACCTGCCCGTTGAGGCGTGTGGTGAGCTTGAGCTCGCCGAGCTCGCCAAGCTCGTCCGGCGTCATCATCCACGGGCCGAACGCGCCGGTATCGGGAAAATTCTTGCCCGGCGTGAACTGGTGGGTGTGGCGCTGGAAATCGCGGATGCTGCCGTCGTTGTAGCAGGAGTAGCCGGCAACGTGACCCATCGCTTCGCTGCGGGAGATGTATCGCCCGCCCTTGCCGATGATGACCGCAAGCTCGCCCTCGAAGTCGAGATTGGTCGAGACACGCGGCCGGATGATGGGCCTTAGATGCCCGGTCTGACTGTTGGAATAACGCGAGAAGATGGTGGGGTGCTCGACCTCGGGGCGGCCGGTCTCCTTCCGGTGCGTTTCGTAGTTCAGGCCGACGCACAGGATCTTGTCCGGGTTCGGAACGACCGGCAGCCAGCTCAGCCCCGCAAGCGGCGTGGCGGCCGCCTTAGGCTTCGCGTCCGCGACGCCTGCGAGCGCACCGGCGATGGCGGCCCTCAGATCGGCATAGCGGGTGGCGAGCACGGCGCCGACATCGAGGAAATTGTCGCCCTCGACGAGGCCCCAGGTCGTCCGTCCGTCGATCGCAACGGTCGCGAGTTTCATGCTGTCTTCTCCATTTTGAAATCCGAATCGGGATGGCCGTGCAGGCGCGAAGTGACCTCGCGCAAGAGACTGCCGAGCTCGGCCGCGTTGCGCGCCGCCCCGAACACGTAATGATCGGGCCGTACGATCGCGGCGACGACGCCGTGGCGGTCGAACCAGCCGGCCAGCACGCCGTCGGTCTCTTCGAGCACGCCGGATGGACCGGCGCCGGCAGGCGCGATTGTCGTTGCGATCAACTCCGGATGCGCGGCGCAGAGCGCCATGAGGGAGGGGGCCTCGCTGCGGCGGCCGTCGATGAGCACGCGCAAGCGGGGCCCGGTGATCTTGTCGAGTAGGCAAGGCGCGCCATCGATCAGAACCCGCGGCTGCGGAAACAGGCTGCCGCGGGCGGCTCCATCCTGATCGGCCAGGAAGCCCGTGCGGAGCGGCGGGATGATCTCCTGCCGCGTGATTTCGAGCGGCTTGCCGCCGCCTGCAATCAGGATCTGCGCATCGCGGCGTCGCGCGGCGGCCGGATCACGCTCGCAGATCGACTGGCCGATCGTCTTGATCTTGCCGGTCAGCTCGATCACGTGTTGCTTGCGCTCGGCCGTGTAGCTGTCGAGCAGGGCGTCGGGCGAGACGCCCCTCAGCACGGAATCGAGCTTCCAGACGAGGTTGGTCGCATCGCGCAGGCCCTGGCACATGCCCTGGCCGATGAACGGCGGCTGCTGATGCGCGGCATCGCCGGTGATGATGATGCGGTCGTTGCGCCAATCGGCGGCCACCAGGGCGTGGAAACGATAGGATGCCGCGCGCCACAATTCGCCATCCTCCGGCGCGAGCCACGGCGCGAGCAGCTTCCACACATTTTCCGGCCGCTCCATCTGCCTGGGGTCTTCGCCCGGCAGCAGCATGATCTCCCAGCGGCGATGGTTGTTGGGGCCGATCAGGAAGCTGACGGGGCGCGCCGGATTGCAGAACTGCGCGGAGTTTTGCGGTAGCTTTGCGAGCGCGGCCTGATTGACCCGGACGTCGACCACCAGCCAGGGCTCATCGAAGATCAGGTCTTCAAGCACGATGCCGGCGATCTGCCGCACCGTGCTCGAAGCGCCATCGCAGCCGAGCACGTAACGCGCCGTCACCGTCCGCGTTCGTCCGGCGGCGTCCTTCAACGTCGCATCGACACGGTCCGTCCGCTGCACGAGATCGACCAGCTCGACGCCGAGCTCGGCGCGGACACAGGCAAAGCTCAAGGCGTGACGGCGCAGCTCGGCCTCGACCGGCGGCTGGCTGAACACCATGCTGGGCGTGTAGCCGAGCGGATAAGGCTTTTCGATCATGTGGACGCGCCGGATCAATTGGCCGTCGACGCCAAAATGCTCGGAGGCGGTGAAGGGCTCGACATGGGTCGCGATCGCATCGGCCAATCCCATATTGTCGAAGTGACGAAAGATCTCGTGGTCGAGCGCGATCGCACGTGGCTTGTCGTAGATGTCGGTGAGGCGATCGACGACGAGCGTGCGATGGCCAAGACGGCCGAGCAGGCCGGCGGCGACGGCGCCGGTCGGTCCGAAGCCGACGACAAGCACGTCGTAATCCGTGGTGGTGGCGGACATCGTCATGCGCGGCGATCCGTGTCGAAGAGCACGGAGAGTTGCGCGGTCTTGCAGGCCTCGCTCTTGGGCGGCGCAATGCCCCATTGGTCGCTGCGTCCCGGCGGCCAGACCCATTCGGCCGGTCCCTTCGCGCGATAGCTGTCGTCGACCTGGAGGACTTCGGCGGTGTATTCGATGACGACGCCGTCCGGATCGATGAAATAGGCGAACACGTTGTCGCCGGGCCCGTGCCGGCCGACTCCCCAGCCGATCGGAAAGCCGTGGTCGATCATGCGGCCGGAGCCGCGCATCACCGACTCCAGATCCGGCATCAAAAAGGCGACGTGGTTGAGACCGTTGCTTGGTGCTTCCGCGAGCACGACGGCGTGGTGATCGCTGTTGCAGCACAGGAACGCCATCAGCTTCGAGCGGTCGGTCAGGCGAAAGCCGAGCACCTGCTGGTAGAACGTCGAGAGCTTCTCTATGTCGGCGCTGTTGATGTTGACGTGGGCGAGCCGCTCGGGACGGTCAGCCACGATGCGCGCCGTCTTGGTGCGATCGCCGTGGACGAACTCCATGCAGCAGCCCTGCGGCTCGCGGATCACGAAGTGCGTGCCGCCCGACGGCGCGTGCGATGGTCCGGGCGGCGTGATGATCTCGCAGTCCGCCTCGCCTGCGCGCGCGAACAGGCGGTCGAGATCGTCGCGCGAGCGGACGCGAAAAGTGACCTTGCACAGCGCAGTCCGCTCGCCCTGCGAGAGCTCGACAACGTGGAAATCCGCGCCCGTCGCGGCGAGATAGACCGTGCCCTCGGCTTCGGCCGCGACATCGAGGCCCCAGACCTTTGTGTAGAAGTCGGCGGAGACGCCAAGGCGTGGCGTCGCGATCTCGACGCTGCGCAACGCCACCACCGGAAAATCGGACATCGGGCTTCCTCGTCAAGGCAGAGGGCCGCACCCGAATAGCCGCGGATCGCCCACCAAGCCGGTTGTTGTTGGCGAACGAGTAATCTATATAAATTGCTTAGTAAAGACGAAATTTATAAATTATCGGTGCTTGCAGCCTGATGTACAAAAAATCTCGATGAATCAGTGGGACGCCATGAGCTCAGACCTGTCGAGCCCGAAGACCGACGCACCGGCGACATTGGCGACGAGCATCTATGCCCGCCTCAAGGCGGACATCCTGACCACGCGCCTTGCGCCCGGACGCAAGCTCCAGTCGCGCTTCCTGATGGAGCACTACCATGTCGGGCAGACTCCGCTCCGCGAGGCGCTCAACCGTCTCACCACCGAGGAGTTCGTCGTCGGCATGGAGCAGCGCGGCTTCTACGTGAAGCCGGTCAGCAAGGACGAGCTTCGGGAATTGACCAAGACGCGCTGCTGGGTCGAAGGGCTGGCCTTGCGCGAATCCATGCAGAACGCGACCCAAGAATGGGAGGAGGCGCTTCTGGTGACGCATCACCGCCTCGACCGCACGCCGCGTTCGCTCGATCCGGAAAAGTTCGCGGACAATCCCGAATGGGAGAAGGCGCACCGCGCGTTTCACGCGACGCTGATTGGCCTGTGCGGCTCGCGCCCGCTGCTCGGCTTCTGCGAGCAACTTGCCGACCGGCTCTACCGCTACCGCATGATGTCGATTGCGAAGGCCTACCCGGTCCGGAAAATCGGGACCGAGCATGCACAGATCCTCCAGGCCGTGCTCGACCGGAAGACTGATGATGCCGTCGCGCTGCTGCAGCAGCACTATCAGCGCACGGCGGATGTGATCGATTCGGATCTCGAGACGGTGCTGCCGAAGTCCGACACGCCTTACGCCGCGCGATAGTCCGGCGCCGTGGCCAAGAACTTGGCATAGGCATCCGCATCCGGCGGCTGGAAGCGCCCGGCGAGCCCGCCGCGCCTCTGGTTCTTCGCGCCGATGTCGGCCATCAGCTCGTCGAAATGGCGGTAGTGATAGGGCGCGACGCAGAGGCCGCCATAGACGCCTGCGGCCGGCCGTTCGACGCGCTTGAAGTGCAGCATCATCTCGATGTTGTCGCGCATGGCTTGCGCGGTCGGCTGGTTGGCGAGCTGGCCGTCGGCATAGCGCACCAGCCAGTTCGCGGCGAGATCGGCGCAGAGCACAGTGCAGAACGACGAGTTGAAGCCGACGAAGCCGAGCTCGGGCAGGTCGGGGTTGGCGATCAGGCGATAGAGCCGGTACTGACCGTCGGCATCGACCAGCTTCTGCTGATAGGCCGCGGGCAGGAACGGCACGCCGAGCTTGTAGCCGATCGCGAGCACAGCGATGTCGGCCGGAACACGCTCGCCGCCGCTCATCACGATGCTGTCGCCCTCATAATGATCGAACGTGCCGAACACGGCCTTGATGCGGCCGTCGGCGACCATGGGATAGAAGCCCGGCGTTGCGATCGGCACCGAGCAGTTGACGCCGTCCTCGATCCGCTCCTTCGGGACCATGTTGCACCGGTTGAGCTTGAGCTGCGCCTTCAGCAGGCTCTCCAGCCCGCGCCAGTTCGCCCACACCAGCGGCGCGGCGAGGCGGTAGGCGAGCCGCGCCATCGTGCTGATGCCCCAGCCCGGAAACATCTCCTCCTGCGCACGGATGTAGAGGATGCGTTTGAAGTTCACGAGACCGCCGATGAAATAGGGGATGCGCCAGACCGGCTCGCGCATCACGATGGTGACCTCGCGCGCGCCCGCCTTGACCGCGTTCACGGCGATGTCGGTCGCCGATTTCGAGCCGCCGAGCACGACGACGCGGCGTCCCTTTGCCAGGGCGGCATCATTGTATTTCGACGAATGCAGGATCTGGCCGCCGTTTGCCACAAAGCCGTCCCCGCCGGGGCAATGCAGCTCGCGCGGCTCGTTGAACTGGCCGGTGCAGACCGCGACGAAATCGAAGTCCTCCGAGGTCGCGCCGTCCTTGCCGCTCAGCGCGAGCGTCCAGCCCGGTTTGCCGTCGGCGCGCCGCGACATCCCCGCGATCTCGGTGTTGAGGCGCAGCATGCGGTCGAGGCCAAAACTCTTCGCGTAGTCGGCGAGATAGGCGTGGACCTGCGGCCCGGTCGGCCATTCCGGATAGGCGTCCGGCATGGCGCGGTCGGTGTAGCGGTAGAGCTCCTTCGGGCTCTGCGTCTGCACCTCCGGATAGGAGCGCGCCGGCTCCCAGACGCCGCCGAGATCGCCGCTGCGCTCGACGATGGTGACGCGGTGACCGCGGATGGAGAACGCTTTTGCGGCGGCAAGGCCGGAGACGCCGGCGCCGATCACGCAGACATGCTTGGGGCTGACCATGGGATTGCTCGCAATCAGGTGTTTGGACGCAAGCGGCTACGTTCGGCCGCAATGGGCGGCCGGCGCAGCTGCAAGCAGATGAAAGTGGACGAGGAGGCGGGCTGCCTCGAGCATGATCCGGAAAAGTGTGTAGCGGTTTTCCGGAAAGATCATGCTCAAACAACAACCTAAAGCGCGATAATCGCGCTTTAGTCGTTGGCCTCGGGCGGCAGGAAGTCGACCTCGTGCAGTGCCGAGATGCGCACGACTTCGGCAGGATCGGTCAAGTTGTGTAGCTGGTTGAACAGCGCCTCCAGCTTCTGCATCGGCGAGACCCAGAACAACGCGCGGCAGGGCTTGTCGGACTTGTTGAAATAGCCGTGCGGGATACCGCGCGGCATGCGCACGAGGTCGCCGGCCTGCGCCTTGACCCATTGGCCGTCGAGCTTGAGGTCGAGCGTGCCTTCCTGCACCAGGATGAACTCGTCCTGGGTCGGATGGATGTGCACCGGCACGAACTGGCCGGGATCGCTGTTGGTCTCGAACGCGAAGGTGGAGTCGGTCACGGCCTTGGGGAAATAGACCTGGCCTAGGATGTTCCAGCTCTTGCCGCCATAGCCCGTGCCGTTTGCGGTAATGCCCTTTTCGAGTGCAGTCATGCTCGCCTCCTCATGGATTCCGGCGGGGATGGAGCATCGGCCAGTCGTGGCCCGCCTGTCTATCCGCTAAACGAATCCGCAACGGCTGTTGCCATGCAGCACGACGATTTTGTAGGTGCGGCCCTTTTCGCCTCCGGGGAACTATTATAGGCTTAAAGCAATTCCGTGACGCGAAGCGTGGTCGACGATGTCCGCAGCCGTGCTGGAAATGAGCGCGAGACCACCCGCAGCCGAACGGCTTGCGGATTTCGCCCGCGTCACCACTGATGATGTCGACGAAGCAGCCGAGCAGATCGGGCGCATCTTCTGCCCGCACGATCTCAAGCCGACGCGCGCGCGCGCCGCCGGCTTCTCCGCCCGGCACAATTGCGCGGCATTCGCAGGCTTTTCCATCAACTATGTCGCCTATGGCGGATCGGTCAGCATCGATCCCGGCTGCCTCGAACGCTTCTTCCTGGTCCAAGTCCCGCTCACGGGCACCGCCCGCATTCGTGCCGGCGCCTGCGAGCTCGATGCCGTGCCGGACCGGACGGCGTCACTGCTGTCGCCGACGATCCCGACGCGCATGACCTGGGCCGACTGCGCGCAAGCGATCCTGCTGCTCGATCGTCGCATGGTCGAGCAGCGCGCCGCGGCGCTGTCGGGTAGGGCAGCCGGCACGGTCGAATTCGATCCTGTGATCGACCTGGACGTGGCGTCCGGGCGAGCCTTGCGCGCCAGCCTTGCCGAGCTGATGACGCTCGCCGAACGTCTCGGTCCCGCCGGCAGGCTGTCACCGGTCGCGATGGCCGATTGGCGCGAGGTTCTGCTCGATCACCTCCTCAATGGCCAGCGGCATGACCTGTCGGATGCGATCAGGACGTTTTCGGGCCGGGCCGAGCGTCTGCCGCGCGCGCTCCGCGCCGCGCGGGATCATCTTGCGGACAATGCCGGCGAACCGCTCGACCTCGCGCAGCTTGCCTGCGCCTCCGGCATCGGCATTCGCGCGCTCCAGCTCGGCTTCCGCCGTCACTTCGGCCTCTCGATCTCGCAGATGCTGCTCGACATGCGCCTCGCCGGCCTGAACGCCCGCCTCGCGCAGGCCGCGCCCGATGCCTCCATCACCGAGATCGCCTTCGATCTCGGCTTCACCCATCTCGGCCGCATGGCTGGCGCCTACCGCGAAAAATTCGGCGAGACGCCGTCGGCAACCCTGCGGCGAAGGTTGAGTTAGCCGCGGTGAAGTTGGGCCCGGGCGGCGATGTTCACCTCTCCCCAGCGGGGAGAGGTCGGATTGTCTGGCGATGCGAAGCATCGTCCAGTGCAATCCGGGTGAGGGGCCGCAGCACCCAGTGAGACTTGAACCCCTCACCCGGATCGCCTCTTACGATGCGATCCGACCTCTCCCTTCGGGAGAGGTGAGCCTTCGGCGCGAGACCTACTTCCGCGGCCGCGTCGTGCCGTTGTCTTCGGCCGCCTGCCTGCGCAGAAAAGCCTCGACGTCGGCCTGCACCGAGTAGGGCGTCGGGATCGCATCGCCGGCGGAATCGATTGCGGTGTCGAGACAGCGGCGCAGCATGCGTGCCAGCTCGGCCTTGCGATAGGGCTTTCTCAGCAGCGGCGCGCCCATCGTGGCGCGTCCCTGCGTATGCAGCGAATCATAGGCATATCCGGATGTGAACAGCACCCGCAGGGACGGCCGCGCGGCCACCATCTGCTCGGCGAGCTCCCGTCCGTTCATGCCGCCGGCCATCACGATGTCGGTGAAGAGCAGGTCGAACGCGGTGCCCTCGGCCGAAACGGCCAACGCTTCGGCCGCATTGGCGGCGGGGATGACCTTGTAGCCGAGGCTCTCGAGCTGGACCGCGACGTAGTGGCGGACGTCGCGATCATCCTCGACGCAGAGGATGGTTTCCTTACCCCCGACGATCTTGCGATCGTCATAGCCGGCCGGGCGCAGCGCGCTCGCCTCCGCCTTCGGCAGGTAGATGGTGAAAACCGTGCCGCGTCCTTCTTCGGATGCGACCTTGATGCCGCCGCCGGACTGCTTGACGAAACCGAACACCATGCTGAGCCCGAGCCCCGTGCCCTTGCCGACCTCCTTGGTCGAGAAGAACGGATCGAAGATGCGCTCGAGGATGGCCTGCGGAATGCCGGTGCCGGTATCGGCGATCTCGATCTCGACATAGTCGCCGGCATAGCCGGCGCCGACAGCCACCGCCTCGCGGACGCCGAACACGACGTTGCGTGTCGTCAGCGTCAGCTTGCCGTCGTCCAGCATGGCATCGCGGGCGTTGATCGCGAGGTTGAGCAGCGCCGAGCTCAGTTGGCCGCGGTCGGCGTAGGCGAGCCAGACGTTGCCGCCAAGCCTGGTCACGATCTCGACCTTCTTGTCGAAGGTCGCCAGCAGCAGCTTTGCCAGTTCCTCGATCAGCTCATTGACATCGATCTCGGCCGGCTGGAGCGCCTGCTTGCGGGCAAAGGAGAGTAGGCTCGACGTCAGCGCGGCGCCGCGGTCGGCGGCTTCGCTGATCAGCTTGGTGATGGTCGCAAGCGGCGGGTTGTCCTTGACGGCGTCCGCAAGGATCTCGATCGTGCCGGTGATCACGGTGAGCATGTTGTTGAATTCGTGCGCGATGCCGCCGGTGAGCTGGCCGACCGCCTCCATCTTCTGAGCCTGGATCAGTTGCTCCTCGGCAGCGCGCTTCTGGGTGATGTCCCTGACGAAGCTATTGATGATGGAGTGCTCTCCTACCCGTAACACCGTGCTGGACGCCTCGGTCAGGATGCGGTCGCCGTTCCTGTGGATCAGGGTGAGTTCGAAGCGCATGCCGCTTGGCGCGCCCGACAATTCCGGAACGAGCCGCGCCATGCGCTGCCTGAAGGCGGCGCGGAGCGGCTCGGCGACGATGAGATCGACGACATCGGCGCCAAGAGCCTCCTCGCGCGTCCATCCGGTCAAGGCCTCGGCCTGAGGGCTCCACTCCAGCACGACACCGCTGTCGTCGATCTGAATGAAGGCATCGAGTGCGGTCCTGATGACGGCTTGCGTCATCTGCGCACTGTCGCTGCGCGCTTGCGACAGTGCGGCCGATTGCGCGGCGACACGTTTTGCCTCTGACGTCTCGATGGCCCGCGTGCAGAGCCGCGCGATCAGCGCTGCAACGGTGGCGCTCACCAGCAGGGCGACGAGCTGGGCCGTGCCGAACCCTGCGCTGCCGGTCACGGCATAGGAGGCGAGAAGGGCCGCAGCGGTCACGATGACCTGGGCGGCCATCGCAAGTGTCAGAAGCCCCCTGAGTTTCATGGTCTCACACCAAAGACGCCAACTGCGGACCGCCCGGCCGCTCCGTCCGGCTTGATGTGAGCTACAGACTCCGCGTGGCTCCGTCGAGGGGCAATTTACGGTGGTGGCGGGCGGTGGGGTCCCTCAGGAGAGGGAGTACCGCGTCATCCCGCCGGCGGATCGGTCTGGCGCAGCGTCGTCACCCAGATCACGCGTGCCACCTGCTGGGTCGGGTTGTCGAACATGTGCGGCACGATGCTCGGAAAGCGAAAGCTGTCGCCGGCCTCCAGCACATGAGCCTGGTTGTCGAGCCACAGCCGCAGGCTGCCCGAGAGGATGTAGCCGGCCTTCTCGCCGGTGTGTTGCAGGAAGTCGGTGCCGGACGAGGCGCCGGGATTGAGCGTGAGCTCGTAGAGTTCGAGCTGGCCCTTGCCGTCAGGCGTGAGCGCTTCCTTGACCACGCCGCTGGCGGTGAGCCGCAGCAGCCGTCGGTTATTCTTGCGCACGATGTAGCGCTGCACGTCGGCGGGATCGCTGCTCTCGAAGAAATAGGAGATGGGAACGTCGAGCGCGATGCTGAGCAGGCGCAGCGTGCGGATCGACGGCATGGCGCGCGCGCGTTCGAGCTGGCTGATCATGCCGGTGGACAGGCCGGTCTTGTTGGCGACGTCCTGGATCGAGAGGCCGGCGCGCTGGCGCAGCAATCGCACAGTCTCGCCGAGGCGCTGGTCGACCGCATCGTCGGCCTCGACCGCCGGGGCGTCCTTCGGATCCTTCGTATCGCCGCGACCATCCATGTCGCTCTCCCATGCATCATCTCAAGCCCCGCACCGCATCGGTCCGAGGCTTTAGTCGGAGTGAAAAAGTCGCGCATTCTAGCAATGCGATTGACAGCTGTATTTAGTCGTGATGAAATTTTGGCTGAAAAATTTAGAAGCACTAAAGCCCACTCCTGTCCCTTCGCCGGGGTCTCGGGGCGCGGGGGACGGTGCCGCGTGCGACAACGGAGAGTGGCGATGGCAGACGGCACCGGCAAGTTCGGCGTTGGAGCAGTGCATCTCGGCATTCCGAATCGCCGCCAGTTCTTCCAGCTTGGGGCCGGCGCCGCGGCAGGATGGACCCTTGCAGGCAACGCCTTCGCGCAAGTCGAACGCCCGACCAATCCGCCGGACAAGCCACGCGGGCAGGTGATCGCAGCGCTGTCGCAGGAGCCGACTGTCTTTCATCCCTTGATGCCCGGCATCGAGGTCGATCAGGGCGTCTGGTGGCAAGTATTCTCTCTGCTCTGGTTCATCGACCCCGCCGGCAATTTCGTTCCCGACCTCGCACGCGAAATCCCGACCATCGAGAATGACGGCCTGTCGGCCGACGGTCTGACCTGGAAGATCAAGCTGCGCAGCGACGTGACGTGGCATGACGGCACGCCGTTCACGGCCGATGACGTCAAGTTCTCGCTCGAGCTGATCAACAATCCCGATTTTCGCGCCCGCAGCCGCGTCGGCCATAGCCTGGTCAAGGACATCAAGGTCGTTGCGCCCGACGAGATCCACTGGCGAATGGAAGCGCCCTATTCGCCCTACATGTCGATCCTGGGGTCGCTGACCTTCATCGTGCCCAAGCACATCCTGGAGAAGGTGTCCGATCCGAACGCCTCACCATTCCACAATGCGCCCGTCGGCACCGGGCCGTTCCGCTGGGGCGAGCGCGTGCCCGGCGACCACATCCTGCTCAATGCCCACACCGGCTATCACGGCAAGGGGCCGTACGTCGAACGCGTGGTCTTCAAATACATTCCCGATCTCACCGTGCTCTACACCCAGTTCCGCACCGGCCAGGTCGACTACACCGGCCTGCAGGGCATCTTGCCGAATTTCGTGCAGGAGGCGAAGACGCTGAAGGGTCGCAAGATCGTCGTCTCCTCGACGTCGTCTGTGGAGCACATCGCGCCCAATCTGGAGTTCGGTCCCTTTGCCGACCGCGCCGTGCGCGAGGCGCTCTATCTCGCCATCAACAAGCAGGCGATCATCGATGCGCTCTATTACGGCCTGCCGACGCAGACCGAGAGTTTTGTGCCGCAGCAGGCGTGGTCGTTCCAGCAGGGTCTGCCGCAGCACAAATACGATCCCGCCAAGGCCAACGCGCTGCTCGATGCCGCCGGATGGGTTCGCGGCTCCGGTGGCGTGCGCGAGAAGGGTGGCGTCAAGCTGGAGTTCACCAACTCGACGACGTCAGGCAATGCGGTGCGCGAGCAGACCCAGCAGCTCCTGATCCAGGATTGGCGCGCGATCGGCGCCGCCATGCGCGTCAACAACATGCCGGCCGCCGTAATCTGGGGCGACTTCTGGCAGCAGTCGAAATTCAACTCGGTGCTGGTGTCCGTGAACTTCATGCTCGGCAGCGACCCAGACGTGACGCCGCGCTTCGGCTCCGGCGCCATTCCGGCCAAGGGCGGCCGCGGCTACAACACCTATCAATACAGGAATCCCGAGGCCGATCGTCTGCTCGGCGACGGCGCCAAGCAGTTTGAGATCGCACAGCGCAAGACGACTTATGGCGACCTGCAAAAGCTGATCCGCAACGATCTCGCCATCCTGCCGCTGTTCCAGGGCTTCATCGCCGAAGGCGTGAAGGAGGGGCTGCAAGGCTTCCGCCCCAACATCAACACCTCGATCAACTGCTGGAACATCCGCGAATGGTACTGGGCCTGATGGATCAGGTGCGCAGGGCAGCCTGAGATGGCCCGTTATGTCGTCAACCGCCTGGCCCAGGCGATCATGCTGCTGGTGATCGTCTCGGGAATCGGCTTTGCCATCCTGCACCTGGCGCCCGGCGGTCCGCTTTCGCAATTCGCGGCCTCCGCGCAGATGACGCAGGAGGACCTCGACCGCGTCACCAGGCAGCTCGGGCTCGATCGCCCGCTGCCGATCCAGTATCTCGACTGGTTCGGCCGCATGGTGCGCGGCGATTGGGGCCGCTCCTATCGCGATGGCGAGGCGGTGCTGTCGGTGATCTCCTCGCATCTCGGCGCGACCCTCGAATTGATGGCGACGGCGACCATCATCGCGGTGCTGCTCGGCTGCTGGATCGGGGTGTTAGGTGCGCTGCGCCGTTATTCGTTGTTCGACACGCTCGCCACCGTGGGCGCCATGATCGCGCTGTCGATCCCGACCTTCTGGTTCGGGCTCGTCACCATCTACGTGTTCTCGGTGAAGCTCGGCTGGCTGCCGGCCGGCAACCGCGAGACCGTCGGCGATGGCTCCTTCTTCGACCTGCTGCATCACCTGATTGCGCCGGCGATGGTGCTGGCGCTGGTCGAGACCGCGATGTGGGGCCGCTTCATGCGTTCCTCCATGCTCGAAGTCATCAACCAGGACTACATCCGCACCGCCCGCGCCAAGGGCATGCCGGAATGGCGCATCCTCACCGTGCACGCGCTGCGGAACGCGCTGCTGCCGATGATCACGGTGGCCGGTCTGCAGTTTCCGACGCTGCTCGGCGGCGCGCTGGTGGCCGAGACCGTCTTCACCTGGCCCGGCATGGGCCGGCTGTTCCTCGATTCCATCGGCTATCGTGACTATCCCGTGGTGATGGGCATCCTGATGTTCTCGGCGACCATGGTGCTGATCGGCTCGTTGCTCGCCGACATCTTCTATGCCGTCGTCGATCCGCGCATCCGGGTGGGCTAGGCGATGGCGACGGCGACCCTTTCCACAGTCCAGCCCGCCCCCGGCCAGGCCGCCTGGCGGCGCTTCCGCCGGCACCGGCTGGCGCTTGCGGGCGCGGTGATCATTCTGGTGCTCGTGCTCGGCTCGGCCTTCGGTCCTTATCTGTTGCCGTTCGACGACACCTATATCGACATCATGAAGCGGTTCGCGCCGCCGCTGTCGGGCGCGCATATCCTCGGCACCGACGAGCTCGGCCGCGACGTGCTCGCGCGCTTGATGATGGGCGGCCGCGTCTCGCTCTCGATCGGCATCGTCGCGATGGTGATCGCGATGGCGGTCGGCATCGTGGTCGGCGCCTTCGCCGGTTTCCATGGCGGCGTGACCGGCGCGGTGCTGATGCGGCTCGTTGACGCCGTGCTGTGCTTCCCGACCATCTTCCTGCTGCTTGCGTTGGCGGCGCTCACCGAGCCCGGTCTCGTCACCACCACCGTGCTGATCGCTGCGACGGCGTGGATGAGCGTCGCCCGCGTCGTCGAGGCGCAGGTGCGCTCGCTGCGGGAACGTGAGTTTGCGGTCGCCGCGCTCGCCTTCGGCTCCTCGAACCTACGGATCATGTTCCGCGAGCTCGTGCCCAATGCGATCGCGCCGATCGTGGTCGCGGCGACGCTGAACGTCGCCAAGGCGATCCTGCTCGAATCCTATGTCAGCTATCTCGGCTACGGCATCCAGCCGCCGGCTGCGAGCTGGGGCAACATGCTCAACAACGCCCAGATCTATCTCACCAGCGCGCCATGGCTCGCGATCGCGCCGGGCGTCGCCATCACGCTGGCGGTCACGAGCTTCAACTTCCTCGGCGACGGCCTGCGCGATGCGCTCGATCCGCGAATGAACATCCCATGACGAGCCCAGGTCCGTTCGAACTGAAGTCCAGGAGTGCCCCATGTCCCCGCCGCTCAACCGTATAAACAGCGATGAACGCCTGCCGGCACAGGCGGATGTCGTCGTCATCGGCGGCGGCGTGATCGGCGTGTCCGCGGCCTATCATCTGGCGAAGAAGGGCCTTTCCGTCGCGCTGGTCGAGAAGGGGCATGTCGGTGGTGAGCAGTCGAGCCGCAATTGGGGCTGGTGCCGCCAGCAGGGTCGCGCGCGCGAGGAGATTCCGCTGGCACGTGAGGCGCTGCGGCTGTGGGAGGACATGCAGAACGATGCCGGCGTCGATGCCGGCTTCCGCCGCACCGGCGTGCTGTTCCTGACCAAGAGCAAGGACGAGCTTGCGAGCTGGGAACGTTGGGCCGTGGTCGCGCGCGAGCAGCAGGTCCACTCCACCATCCTGACGCCGTCCGAGATCGCCGAACGCATGCCAGGCAATTCCGACAAATGGGTCGGCGGCCTGCACACGCCGAGCGACGGCCGCGCCGAGCCGTCGATGGCCGTGCCGGCGCTCGCCACTGCCGCGCGAAAGCACGGCGTCACTATCCATCAGGGCTGCGCCGCGCGCGGACTGGAGACTCTGGGAGGACGGGTCAGCGCCGTCGTCACCGAGAAGGGCACCATTCGCACGCAATCCGTGCTGCTGTCGGGCGGTGCCTGGTCATCGCTGTTCTGCCGCCGTCACGGCATCGAGTTGCCGATCGGTCTCGTCAACGCCACGGCATGTCGGACCACGCCGGGGCCGGAGATCACCTCCGGCGCGCTCGGCACCGATTTCTACTGCATCCGCCGCCGTCTCGACGGCGGCTTTACGCTGGCGCTGCGCAACCGCGGCACGGTCGAGCTGTCGCCCGACCTGTTCCGCTACGCCCGGACCTTCTGGCCGACCTATCAGCATCGCAAGAACGGGCTGAAATTGTCGTTCGGCAAGTCGTTCTTCGACCAGCTCGTGCGCGGCACCAGCTGGAGCTTTGACAAGCCGTCGCCGTTCGAGGCCGAACGCGTGCGCGATCCGTCCCCCGACATGTCGCTGGTCAATGCGGCACTGGCGTCGCTGATCCGTTCGAATCCGGAATTGAAGGACATCGAGATCGCGGAAGCCTGGGGCGGCACCATCGACTGCACGCCTGATACGATCCCCGTGATCTCGCCGGTCGATGCCTTGCCCGGCTTCTTCCTCGCCACGGGCTTCTCCGGTCATGGCTTCGGCATTGGCCCCGCGGCCGGCAAGCTCGCCGCCGACATCGTGACCGGCTCGACACCACTGGTCGACCCGGTGGCTTACAGCCACAAGCGCATGATCGACGGCCGGCGGCTCGCGCCGGTCAGCCCGTTTTGAGGCGGCATGACGGTTCTCTACAAGGCCAACCTGGTTCGCGGCGCCGAGTGGGCGCGCTTCTTTGCAGAGCGCGCGCCGCATCTGCCGTTCCGACTCTGGCCCGACATCGGCAATCCCGCCGATATCAGTTATCTGGTGGCGTGGGTGCCGCCGGAGGATATCGCCACGACGTTCCCGAATCTCGAGCTGGTCTTCTCGGTCGGCGCGGGTGTCGATCAATTCGACGCCACAAAGCTTCCCGCGCATATTCCGCTCGTCCGCATGCTGGAGCCCGGCATCGCCGAGACCATGGTCGAATACGTCACCATGGCCGTGCTCGGCCTGCATCGTGATCTCCTCCACTTCATCAATCAGCAGAGGGAGCAGGTCTGGCGCGAGATCCGGATCACGCCGGCGAAGCGGCGGCGTGTCGGCGTGATGGGGCTCGGCCAGCTCGGCCAGGCCGTGCTCGATCGGCTCAAGGCGTTCGGCTTCCCGCTGCTCGGCTGGAATCGCTCGCCGCGCGAGATCGAAGGCGTCACCTGCTATGCGGGCGCGGGCTCGCTGCCGGACTTTCTGTCGCAGACTGACATCCTCGTCTGCCTGCTGCCGCTGACCGACGAGACCCGCTATATCTTGAACGCGGACCTGTTCGCGCGCCTGCCGCGCGGTGCCTCTTTCGTCAATGTCGGCCGTGGCGCACATCTCGTCGAAGCCGATTTCCTCGCCGCGCTCGACAGCGGCGCGCTCTCGGGCGCCGTTCTCGATGTTGCCGAGCCCGAGCCGCTGCCCGCGGGCCATCCGTTCTGGAGCCATCCGCGCATCCTGCTGACGCCGCACAATGCCAGCATGACCACGCCGGACACGGCCGTCGATTTCGTGCTCGACGTCATCGCACGCCACCGCCGCGGCGAAAAATTGCCGGGCCTCGTCGATCGCACGCGTGGCTATTAGGACAATCGCATGAGCAGGGGAGCGAGCGAAGCTGACCAAGTGATTGCCGAGATGCAGGCGCCCGTGCTCTCGATTGCCGGCCTCACCACATCCTTCCTGCTCGACCGGCGATGGATCCCCGTCGTCCGCAACGTGTCGTTCGACATCGCCCCCAAGGAAACCGTCGCGATCGTTGGCGAGTCCGGTTCGGGCAAGAGCGTCACCGCGCTCTCCATCATGCGGCTCATTCCGCAGGAGATCGGTCGCGTCGAGGGCCGCATCATGCTGGCCGGCCGCGATCTCCTCGTGCTGCCCGAGGCGGGCATGAAGGACATTCGCGGCAACGACGTCGCCATGATCTTCCAGGAGCCGATGACGAGCCTCAATCCGGTGCTCACCATCGGCTTCCAGATCGCGGAAGCGCTGATCCAGCATCGCGGCCTGTCGCGCGCGGCGGCGGAGGCCGAGACCATCCGCCTGCTCGATCGCGTCCGCATTCCCGCGGCCAAATCTCGCTTCCACGAGCATCCGCATCGCTTTTCCGGCGGCATGCGCCAGCGCGTGATGATCGCGATGGCGCTGGCCTGCAAGCCGAAGCTCCTGATCGCGGATGAGCCGACCACCGCACTCGATGTCACCATCCAGGCGCAGATCCTGGAACTGCTGAAGGAGCTTCAGCAGGAGGAGGGGATGTCGATCCTCTTCATCACCCACGACATGGGCGTGGTCGCCGAGATCGCTGATCGTACCGTGGTAATGTATGGCGGGCAGGCGGTCGAAACCGATGCGACGTCGCGCATCTTCGCCGCACCGTCGCATCCCTACACCCGCGCACTGCTCGCCGCCGTGCCGCGCCTCGGCTCGATGGACGGACGCGAGCGGCCGATGCGTTTTCCCATCGTCGACAAGGTGACAGGCACCTCGGATGAGCCGACGGAGACGCCCGACACAGTCTCGACGGCCGAGCGTCCGTTGCTCGAAGTCGCCAATCTCGTCACGCGGTTTCCGATCCGCTCGGGCCTATTCGGCAAGGTCTCCGGCCGTGTCCACGCGGTCGAGAACGTCTCCTTCACCCTGCGCGCCGGCGAGACGCTGGCGCTGGTCGGCGAATCCGGTTGCGGCAAGTCGACGACAGGCCGCTCCATCCTCAAGCTGACGGAGCCGGACAGCGGCACCGTCCTGATCGACGGCCAGGACGTGCTCGCCATGAACGGCCGAGCTTTACGCGATTTCCGCAAGCAGATGCAGATCGTGTTCCAGGATCCGTTCGCGAGCCTCAATCCGCGCATGTCGGTGGGGACGGCGATCGCGGCGCCATTGCTCGCCAATGGGCTCGCGTCGGCGTCGCAGGCGCGCGACAAGGTCGCCGAGCTCCTCGTGCGCGTCGGCCTGACTGCCGACATGGCCGCGCGCTTCCCGCACGAATTCTCCGGCGGCCAGCGCCAGCGCATCTGCATCGCGCGTGCGCTCGCGCTCGGGCCGAAGCTGATCGTCGCGGACGAGGCGGTCTCGGCGCTCGACGTCTCGGTCAAGGCGCAGGTCGTGAACCTGATGCTCGACCTTCAGGCCAGCATGGGGCTTGCCTATCTGTTCATTTCCCACGACATCGCGGTGGTCGAGCGCATGAGCCACCGCGTCGCGGTGATGTATCTCGGCGAGATCGTCGAGATCGGCCCGCGCGCGGCAGTGTTCGGCAATCCGCAACATCCCTACACGAAGAAACTGATGGCTGCCGTGCCGGTGCCCGATCCATCGCGCCGCGGCGCCAGGCGCGACGCCTCCAACGACGAGATCAGAAGCCCGGTGCGCACGCCGGATTACCAGCCGCCTCGCCGGCAATATCGCGAATTGTCACCCGGCCACGTCGTCCAGGTCTGGGGCGAGGAATGGTTGGCCTGATCGGTCAACCGAGGGCACCTTTCAGCTCCTGCTCCTGCGCTGCCGAGTGCGCGACGATACAGGCTGTCCTCCTGAAATCGTGACTGGAGGGAGCGACAGGGAACTGCGGCATGTGAACCGTCTCATATTGCATCGCTTTCTTTTCGAGCTATCACTCCCGCAAGAAATTGCCGCACCCGGAGCTAACTGACAGACACGGGTGAGATGCAATGCCTGCGAAGCCGCGTGCTCGCAGCATCGGATTGGCTCTCGTCTTTGCTCACGAGCAAGTCAGTTCCATCACTCAGCACAGATCTTTCAGAAATTGGAAGCAAGGGCATCGCGAAACGCGCTCACGCAGCTCCTATTCGGGGTCGGTCGGTAGGCTGCTAAGCATCAAGGAGCCCCCAATGAAGATCAGCAACGAAGTTTCCAGTGCATTTTCCCTGACAAGACACGCCGGCAATTTTCGGATCGCCCGTTCGAGTCTCATCCAGGCGGCCCATCTTCTCGAAAGAATTGGGCTCGCAGCCGTTGGGGCCACTTGCGGCCTCTATGTGGGTGCGACCCTGTTACGTCAGAAAGGCGGACTTTTTGAAAGCGGCTGGATCGTGCTGCTCATGATGATCTACGGAGCGGTTAGCTTCTATATTGGAATTGATTTGTCCCGTACGTTCGCTCGGAAGTCGATTTCGAGCACCTCGGAGGAATACAATGGGTCCGAGGCGGTTGAGATCATGAGTGCGGCCGGGACATTCAGCGCGGCGATTGCAGCAACTCTGTCCGTCAGCATCCTTGTCCTTGATCAAAGCCTTCCCAATGGCCTGATCGTCTTTGTTGCCGGCTGTTGGATGGTTGGCTCTTCGCTTCAAGTTGCGGCAGGAACGATGGCGCGCAGCTACGAAGTGACCATGGACAAGGAGTGAAGAGGACTGTCCTCGCGGAAAAAGCGCCTGCCCGGCATCTTGGCGTTGGGCAACGGCCCGGATGCCGGAATCGGCTTCAGATCTGAACTGGTCATTGACGATCGCAACCTCTGTCGTTCGACGCTGCGTGCAGACGATTTTCAGTAGCGCAGACGTTCGCATCGAACGACGTTTCCTGCTTGGACGCGTATCGGTCCTGCGCAACCTAAGTTGTCGCGCAACAAACAAGACGTGCCATCGTGGTGCCGTTGGGATATTGTCCCCGCGTGCCGTGGTCCAAAATTCTGCTAACCGCCAACCACACGATCGGTGGAGCCAATGCAGATTGCGGAGTGGCTCGAGAAGCTGGGGCTTGGGCAATACGCAGAGCGTTTTGCCCAAAATGGGATCGACATGGGTGTCCTTCCCGAACTGATGGATGACGATTTCGACAAGCTCGGAGTCCTGCTCGGCCATCGCCGCAAAATGCTGCGTGCTATTGCCGACCTCGATCCAGCCGCGCTGATCGCATCGCCCGCTCCTCCTCAGGACGCCGAGCGGCGTCACCTCACCGTCATGTTTTGCGATCTGGTCGGCTCGACTGCGCTCTCGGCGCGGCTCGATCCCGAGGATATGTGGGAAGTGATCCGCGCCTACCGCGCCGCCTGCGCGAGGGTCATCGCTGCTTACGACGGCAGGATAGCCAGGTTCGTCGGTGACGGAATACTCGTCTATTTCGGCTATCCTCGCGCCCACGAGGATGATGCGGAGCGGGCAGTGCGAGCGGGCCTCGACATCATCTCTGCGGTCGGGCAACTCAAAACAGGCGCGGACGAACGGGTCGAACTGCGGATCGCAATCGCGACCGGACTTGTGGTGGTCGGCGACCTCGTCAGTGGAGATGCGTCGGAGGAGCACGGAACGATCGGCGATACACCGAACCTTGCTGCCCGGCTCCAGAGCCTGGCGGAGCCGGGAGCGGTCGTCGTTGCCTCGTCGACGCGCCGCCTGCTTGGCGATCTCTTCACGCTTCGCAATCTCGGCCGCCGCGAGGTCAGGGGGATAGCCGAACCTATCGCGGTCTGGGCGGTAGAAGGGGCGACCGCATCGGAGAGTCGCTTCGAGGCGGTTCGTGCTGCGCGCTCGATCGGCTTTGTCGGCCGCAAGCAGGAGATCGAATTCGCGCTCTCACGCCAGCAACTGGCATGGCAGGGCCGAGGCCAGATGCTGTTGATTTCGGGCGAAGCGGGCATTGGCAAGTCGCGCATGGTCGCAACGCTGTCCGAAAGTCCTGCTTTGGGGACGCACCGCCGGGTGCGATATCAGTGTTCGCCCTACCACACCAACAGTGCACTTCATCCCTTTGTCGCGCAGCTCGAGCGCGCCGCCGGCATCCGCTCGGACGACACGCCCGGGCAAAAGCTCGACAAGCTCGAGGCCATGCTGGCGCTTGGAACACAGCAGGTCGCCCGAGCGACACCGCTGATTGCGGCTCTCCTTTCGATTCCAACCGGCGACCATTGTCCGCCGCTTGG
The DNA here is from genome assembly GCF_004212635.1 of Bradyrhizobium genosp. SA-3. Classification (GTDB taxonomy): domain Bacteria; phylum Pseudomonadota; class Alphaproteobacteria; order Rhizobiales; family Xanthobacteraceae; genus Bradyrhizobium. The sequence goes on from NZ_PSRT01000012.1 coordinate 71,432, forward strand.
TTTGAGCCCGGCGCAGCAGCGGCGACAGACATTTGCCGCCCTGCTCGATCAGCTCGAGGGGCTGGCGCGAGAGCAGCCCCTGCTGATCATCTGCGAGGATATGCACTGGGCCGATGCCACGACACTTGAACTGCTCGATCTTGCGGTTGATCGGATCAGGGGACTGCCGATACTCGTGCTCACGACATCCCGGCCAGAGTTCGAGCCCTCCTGGTCGGGCCTTGCCAACGTCAGTCTGTTACGGCTCGACCGACTAGACCCGCAGGACACGCGTGCGCTGGTCGAGCAGGTGACCGTCGGCCGCCAGCTGCCACGGGAGATGATGAAGCAGATCATCGACAAGACGGATGGCGTCCCGCTATTCGTCGAGGAACTCACCAAGATGGTGCTGGAATCCGGATTGCTCGTCGAAGACGCAGGGCGTTATCGCCTCGATAGTCCGCTCCCGCCGCTCGCTATTCCCGCGACGCTGCAGGATTCGCTGATGGCGCGGCTCGACCGGCTGGCTCCAGTCAAGGAGGTGGCGCAAATCGGCGCCGCCATCGGCCGCGACTTTTCATACGCGCTACTGAGATATGTGGCGGGACGCGATGATCTGACGCTGAGCGCCGCGCTAGCGCAGCTAGAAGAGGCGGAACTGCTGGTGCGTCACGGGGCTCCGCCCGAAGCAAATTACAGCTTCAGGCACGCTCTCGTTCAGGAAGCAGCCTACGAGGGCCTGCTCAGGAGCAAACGGCAGCTGCTTCACAAGCGCATCGGTGATGTCCTGCGCGAGAAGTTTCCAGTCGTGGCCGAGACTGAGCCGGAAGTTCTGGCGCATCACTTCACCGAGGCGGGTCTGAGCGAGGTCGCGCTCGAATGGTGGCGCAAGGCGGGCCAGCAGGCGCTAAAACGCTCGGCCTATTCCGAGGCGATCGCGCATCTCGGCAAGGCGGTTGCGACGGCCGATCAACTGCCTGATGAGCCCCGCCGGATGATGAGCAGGCTGCATCTTCAAATCGCATATGGCCGTGCATTGCGGGGCAGCCTCGGGCACAGCGCTCCCGAAACGGTCGCCGCATGGACGCGCGCCCGACAGTTCGCCGCCGACATCAATGATCCCGTTGAACTTGCGCCGGTCCATTCGGGCCTCTTCAATGCCTGTCTGACACACGGCGAGCTCGCTCCAATGCGGGAGCTGGCGGATGCCATCATGAGCGCTGCTGACCGACGGCCGGACTCACCGGTGGCCGCCATCGTTGCCCATTGGACGGGCGGGGTTACCTGCTGGTTCGGTGGTGACTACTTGAAGGCGCGAGGGCATCTCGAGCAAGCACTGGATATCTATGGTGCCGAGCCGGATCCGGCGAAGTTCAGGGCTTCGGCGCTGGATCTTCCGTTCGTGATCGAGAGGTTTCTTGCCTTGGTACTCTGGCCGCTGGGCAGGATCGGCCGCGCACGCCAACTCGCCGCCGAAGCGGTGCGTGCTTCCGGAGAACAACGGGCGCTTTCCCAGGCCAATGCGCTTGTTCATCGCGCGGTGTTCGACGGATTATGCGGGGGCTTGTTGCAGCAAACAGAGACGATCCTGGCGCTCGGTCTCGCGCGCGACCACACGATGCCGCTCTATGTGGCCGCCGGCACCTACCTGAATGGCCTCGCCAAGTGGCGTGCCGGCGAGCGAATGGCCGGACTGGCAGAAATGCGCCGCGGCTGGACCTTGCTGCACGAGAATGACTGCTACCTCTGTGAACCGTTTTGGGGAATGCATGTCGCCATGGCGGACGCAGAGGTGGGCCAAGTCGAAACCGGGCTCGAAATCTTGAGTGAATTGATTGCATGGGCGGGACAATCCGGTCAGCGTTGGCTTGATGCCGAGCTGCACCGCCTGCGCGGCGAACTTTTGTTGCGCCAAGACGCTCCCGACGATTCCGGTGCCGAGAATGCCCTCACGCGAGCGCTGGACATCGCGAAGCGCCAGCAGGCGAAGACGTTCGAGCTGCGCAGCGCCCTTGGACTTGCGCGCCTGCACAAGAGGAATGGTCGAGCGGGCGCGGCATCCGAACTGCTCGTTCCCGTGCTCGCCGAATTCGATGCGGAGCGAAATCTCCCCGAAATCGAAGAGGCGAAGGAGCTGCTCAAGCAAGAGCATTAAAGCACGTGCCGTGACCCCGGCTGGCGCCCGCGGCCAGGCAATGCCGGTCACGAATTGACGTGCACGAAGTCCCGCAGCAGCGGATAGATCTCGTTGTTCCAGCGCTTGCCCGAGAACACGCCGTAATGGCCGACGCCGGCCTGCATGTGGTGGACGCGGCGATAGGCGCGCACGCCGGTGCAGAGGTCCTGCGCGGCGAGGGTCTGGCCGATCGAGCAGATGTCGTCCTTCTCGCCCTCGACCGTCATCAGCCCCATGCGGCTGACGGCCTTGGTGTTCACCGGGCGTCCCCGATGCATCAGCCTGCCCTGCGGCAACAGGTGCTTCCTGGAACACGTCGCGCACGGTCTCGATGTAGAACTCCGCAGGAAGGTCCATCACCGCGAAATATTCATCGTAGAAGGTCTTGATGCTGGCGGCCTGTTCCTTCTCGCCCTTGGCGATGTGGTTGGCGAGGTCGAGATGCTGCTTGATGTGGCGCTCGAGATTCATCGAGACGAAGGCCGTGAGCTGCACGAAGCCGGGATAGACTTTCCGCAAGGCGCCGCGGCATTGCATCGGCACGTAATTGATCAGGTTGCGCTCGAACCATTCGATCGGCTTGCTCTTGGCGAAGTCGTTGACCCTGGTCGGCTGGATGCGGGTGTCGATCGGCCCGGCCATCAGCGTCAGCGTCGCCGGCCGCGAGGGGTGGTTGTCCTCGCACATGATCGCGGCGGCCGCGAGCGCGGAGACCGAGGGCTGGCAGATCGCCACCATGTGCGGACGCGGGCCAAGCTGTCCGAGGAAATCGATGAGATGCTCGGTGTAGTCGTCGAGCCCGAAGCGGCCCTCGCTGCGGGGAATGTCACGCGGATTGTGCCAGTCGGTGATGTAGACGTCGTGGTCCTGGAGCAGCGTCTTCACGGTGCCGCGCAGCAGTGTCGCGAAGTGGCCCGACATCGGCGCCACCAGCAGCATGCGCGGCTGCTCGCCCACGCCGTCCTTGCGAAAGTGCAGCAGCGAACCAAACGGCGTCGCGTAGGCGATCTCCTCGGTGACGGCGATTTCGCGGTTGCCCACCATCACGCTGTCGATGCCGTAGGCCGGGCGATCATAGGTGAGCGTGGAGCGCGAGATCAGCTCCAGCGCCGCCGAGAGCCGACCGACCACCTGATGCGACACGCCCTGCGGTACCAGGTTGAGGAATTTGAGCGCGGACGAGGCCCCCGCCCGCCATGGCGCGGTCAGGTCCATATGGTTCTGGAAGGCCTGATAATACATCGACATCATACTGAAACGCCCACTTGTCCCGTGCCATTATGCAATATCGAAGCCAGACGGGAGCCGGACCGCTCTCGAAACTGGCACATCGCTTGCTCCTCATGTTGCGGGAAGCACAGCTCATGGGCACGCCCGCGGGCCGAGCGGGTGTCGAGATCAGGCGCAGGGAAGGGCCAAATGGCGAAGGCGACACTGACCATCAGCAGCAAGAACTACTCGTCCTGGTCGCTGCGTGGCTGGCTGCTGACGAAATTTTCCGGGCTCGATTTCGAGGAGATCGTGACAGCGCCGGACGATCCCTCGGCGCGCGCCGAAATCCTGCTGCTGTCATCGTCGATCCTGGTGCCGTGCCTGCGGCACGAGGGCGCCGTGGTGTGGGATACGCTGGCGATCGCCGAATATCTCAACGAGGTGATGCCGGACGCCGGACTGTTGCCTGATGACCGCATCCAGCGCGCGCATTGCCGCTCGATCTCAGGCGAAATCCATTCCGGCTTCACCACGCTGCGCGCCTCGCTGCCGGTCAACCTGAAGGGACACTTTCCCGGCTTCAAGATCTGGTCGCGCGCGCAGGCCGACATCGACCGTGTCTGGTTGATCTGGCGCGACTGCCTGGAGAAATCGGGCGGCCCCTTCCTGTTCGGCGAGCGGCGCACCATGGCGGATGCGATGTACGCCCCCGTGGTGACGCGCTTCGTCACCTATGACGTCAAGCTCGCGCCGCCGCTGAAGGCCTATGCCGACACCATCATGGCCATGCCCGAGATGCAGGAATGGATCGCGGCGGCGCGGGAAGAGCCGGCCGAGATTGAGGAGCTCGAGGTCGAATATTAGGCAGGTCTCGCGCCGTCCTGCCCGTTTCGGGGGCTGGGGGACCGTCGCCCGGCAGGCACGTGGCATGCCCCGCCATATCCTTGATGCGGTTAACTTTTGCCGCCAATACCCGGCCCAAACCCAATCCTGCGCTGCGCAGATATTGTGCGCACGGGCGGCTGGCTGGCGACATCTAGCCGTGAACAGATGCGTACGAAGCCCTGCGGCCGATTCGGACGTGATTCGTTCGGGCCGCGTTCCGAAGGTTAAAGCGGGAGCGCGGCCCCGTCGCATTTTGAAACACAGATCGCCGTCAGGCGGCGCCGCGCTGCTTCACGCGCGGCAGACGCCAGCCGATGACGGTCGCTTCGACCGCAATGCCGGCCTCGTGGTTGCGCCAGCGTCCCTCCACATAACGGCAGGCGAACGGCAGCTGATACGTTCCGCTGTGGTCCTCGCACAACACTTCGACCGCAAGGCCGGGTGGTGGTTCTCCGGTGCCATCGAATTCGGCCAGACGTCTATCGCGCGTTGCCATTCCAAAAATCTCCCCTAAACAAAGCCGCGGAAAGAACGCCCACTTCTTTCCGCGTGCCGATCATCGTTCCCCGTCCCAGGGAACAAGCGCAAGCTCAACGCGAGAATGCGGTACGAGTGTGGTAGCCTCATGCGCTTGCGCGCAAACGGCGCACATTGATGTGATCGATTGACGAGGAACCTTTCATGCTGCTCCGAAGCGCCGGCGTCTGTTTCGCAATGTTGCTGCTCGCATCGCTGGCGCCGCTGTCGCTCCGCGCGCAGGACGTGCCCGGCATCGAGATCTGCACCGTCGAGAAGACCATGGAGCGGCGCACGAGCTGCCTCCAGAGCAATGTCGACTTCCTTCAGAAGACTATCACCAAACTCACGCTCGATCATCAGCAGAAGCTGGATGCGGCCAATCGTCAGATCGACGCCTTGAAGACGAGCCTCGCCGGCTTGCAGAAGACGCTCGCCGATCTCCAGGCCGCCCAGGTGAAGCCGGCCGACGATGCGAAGAAGAAGCAGGACGCGCCGGCGGCGGCGAAGGACGCTGCGAAATAAGGCGCGGCGATCACGCGACGCGATATCGCTCCATCACGCCGCGATCGGGCTCGTAGCCAAGTCCGGGGCCACTCGGCACTGCGACATGGCCGGTCGCATCGACATCGGCGCGGCCGCCCCAGAGGCAGGCCTCGCGTTTCAAATAGAACATCTCGACGAGCCCGTCCTCGCGCAGTGCCAAGAGATGTAGCGTCGCGAGCAGGCCCGGACCGAAATAAGGGGAGTGCGGGACGATCTTGACGCCGAACTGATCGGCCAGCGCCGCGACCTTCAGGAACTCCGTGATGCCGCCGACCTTGATCACCGAGGGCTGGGCGTGGCTCACCGCGCCCGCATTCATCATCTGGCGGAATTGATATTCCGTGCAGGCATTCTCGCCGGCGGCAATGTCGAGCCCGCCCTTGCTGCGCACGTCGGCGAGCGCGGCAAAATCCTCCGGCGGCCAGACCGGCTCCTCCAGGAACATCGGTTTCGCGTCCGCACATGTCTTCGCAAACGCAATCGCCTGCTCGCCGGTGAGCGGGCAGTTCATGTCGACCATCAGCGGAATGGTTGGCCCGATCGCCTCGCGTGCGGCAAACACCGCTTGTGTCGTGGTCTCGTGCAGCTTGATGGCGCCATAGCCGAGCGCGAGCGCTTTCCTGCATTCGGCGGCGATGTTGTCGGGCGAGCCGATCCGCAGCAGGCTCGCGTAAGCGGGAATGGCCGTGCGCCTGGTCTCGCCGAGCAGGCGATGTACGGGCACGCCCTCCACCTTGGCGGCAAGGTCCCACAGCGCGATGTCGAGCCCGGAGATCGCGAACATGGTGATGCCGTAGCGGCCGAAGAGATGCAGATTGCGCTGGATCTGTTCCATGACCCCTGGGATGCCGGCCGCATCAGGTACCTTCAGCCCACGCGCCTGCGGCGCGATCATCTCCTCGACGGCGCTGCGCGTGGTGCGGGGGCAGACATAGGCGAAGGCATCGCCCCAGCCGGTCAGCCCGGCATCGGTCGTGACCTCGACCAGCACCATGTCGAGCGCGGTAATCGCGGAAGCGCCCTGGCGAAAGCTGGCGACACCGGCGTCATAGGGGATGCGGATATGGTGCGCCCGCACATCTGTAATTTCCATGACGCGGTTCCTCCGTGCTTTCTGGTGAGCGGTTTCAGAGACCCCGGGAGTGTAGCCACGAACGCCCGGATGTTGCCAGTAGCCGTTGCCCGGCTATCCTCATGTCGGGACCGCAATGCCGATCAAGCGGGCCGGCGGCATGCTGCGCATCATGGCCGCGCTTCGAACGAGGACGACCACCGTGAACCCAGCCCAGCGCGCGCTCTGGTATATCGAGAGCCATCTGGCCGAGCCGATGACGCTCGACGAGATCGCTGCGATCTCAGGCGTGTCGCGGTTCCACATCGTGCGCGCGTTTGCCGCAGCCACCGGCCTTCCGGTGATGCGCTACGTGCGCGCGCGGCGGCTGACGGAAGCCGCGCGCAGTCTTGCGAACGGTGCGCCTGACATCCTGTCACTGGCGCTGGAGGCGGATTACGGCTCGCACGAAGCATTCACCCGCGCGTTCCGCGACCAATTCGGAGTAACGCCCGAAGCAGTGCGGGCCGCGACATGCGTCAGCCACCTCAAGCTTCAGGAGCCGATCCTCATGGACTCCACCATGCTCGACCATCTTGCCCCACCGCGTTTCGAAATCGCAAAGGCCTTCCTGGTCGCCGGTCCCGCCGAGCGCATCTCCTGCGACAACGGCGCCATGATCCCAGGCCTATGGCACCGCTTTCACCAGGAGGTCGCCGACATTCCCGCCCGCGTCGGCAACGTCGCCTACGGCGTTTGCTGCAACGGCGATGATGCCGGCAATTTCGACTACATCGCCGGCGTCGAGGTCGCCGATTTTTCGGACCTGCCGCGTCGCTTCGGCCGCATCCGCATTCCCGAGCAGCGCTACGCCGTCTTTACCCACACCGATCACGTCGCCTCGATCCGCCGCACGGTCAACACGATCTGGAATCAGTGGCTGCCGGCCTCCGGCCTCAAAGCCGCGGACGCACCGAACTTCGAGCGCTATGACGAAAAGTTCGATCCAGCAACCGGGAATGGCGGCTTCGAGATCTGGGTGCCGGTGAGGGAGTAGGGGCTTCCGCAACGCTGGCATACCGTCCGGCTTGCTTGGCAAGCCCCGGCGACTTTGTCATAACCGCAGGCAAATCTTGCGTGTGGGCCCGTGCCGGACATCCCGTGCAAGTCATAACAAGCAGCCGGGAGGGTCCCAACATGTCCAACGTCCGCGTTCTCGCCACCGACCTCGAATTTCCAGAAGGGCCGGTCGTGATGCCGGATGGTTCGGTCGTGCTGGTGGAGATCCGCGGCCAGCGCCTGACCCGCGTCCATCCCGATGGCCGCAAGGAGATCGTCGCGAAGGTGCCGGGCGGCCCCAATGGCGCCGCGCTCGGGCCCGACGGCAAGATCTACATCTGCAACAATGGCGGCTTCTCCTGGCTTCCGGCCGGCAAGATGATCATGCCGGGCCCGCAGCCGGACGATTACCGCGGTGGCTCGATCCAGCGCGTCGATCTGCAATCCGGCAAGGTCGAGACCGTCGTGACCAGATGCGGCGAGCACGATCTGCGCGGGCCGAATGATCTCGTCTTCGACAAGCACGGCGGCCTCTGGTTCTCCGATCTCGGCAAACGCCGCGCGCGCGAAATGGATGTCGGCGGCATATACTATCTCAAGCCCGGCATGACCGAGATCGTCGAGATCGTGCACGGCGTGCTGCCGGCGAACGGCATCGGGCTCTCGCCGGACGAGAACACGGTCTATATCGCGGAGACCCCGACGGGCCGGCTCTGGGCCTATGAGCTCTCTGCGCCGGGCACGCTGAAGCCGCGCGAGGTGATCTATCGCGGCGAGCGGGGCAAGCCAATCTGCGGCCTCGGCGGCTATCAGATGTTCGACTCGCTCGCGGTGGAGGCGAACGGCAATGTCTGCGTCGCCACCCTCGTTTCCGGCTGCATCTCGGTGATCGCGCCCGACGGCACCCTGGTGGAGCAGGTCCCGACCGGCGATCGCGTCACCACCAACATCGCCTTCGGCGGCCCCGAGCTGAAGACCGCCTACATCACGCTGTCAGGCAAGGGCGAACTGATCGCCATGGACTGGCCGCGCAGCGGTTTGCCGTTGAATTTCTTGAACAAGTGAATGTATCTGTGCCGATATATCCGGCGTCATTCCGGGATGCGTGCGCCAGCACGCAGGCCGGAATCCATCGGGCCTCAGAGTTTGTGGTTGAATGGATTCCGGGCTCGCGACTTCGTCGCGCCCCGGAATGACGGCAGTCATTGTGGAGTGAGAAATGCCCTGGCCCGACCCCATCACCCTGCGCGGACAGCACGCCCGTCTCGAGCCGCTGTCGCATCAGCATCGGGAGGGGCTGACGGAGGCCGTCAAGGACGGCGAGCTGTCAAAACTCTGGTACACCGCGATCCCGCTGCCGGAGAACATGGGCAAGGAGATCGACCGCCGCCTCGGCCTGCAAGCCGCGGGCTCGATGCTGCCGTTCACCGTGTTCGATGCCGGCGGCCGGATCGTCGGCATGACCACCTACATGAACATCGATGCCGCCAACCGCCGCGTCGAGATCGGCTCGACCTGGTATGGCAAGAGCGCGCAGCGCGGCCCGCTCAACACGCAGTGCAAGCTCCTGCTGCTGCGGCACGCCTTCGAAACCCTGAACTGCATCGCGGTCGAGTTCCGCACGCATTTCTTCAACCACCAGAGCCGCCGCGCCATCGAGCGCCTCGGAGCCAAGCAGGACGGCATCCTGCGCAGCCACCAGGTCGGGCCGAACGGCACGCTGCGCGACACCGTGGTCTACAGCATCACCGCCGCCGAATGGCCGACGGTCCAGGCGCATCTCGAATTTCAACTCAACGACAAGCCGCGCTAGCTATAATGTGCTCCAGATTTGCTGCTCGCTCGGTCACATCTCCCTCCGGGAGAGGTGAAGAGCGCCCGCTTCTGGCACCGATTCAATTGAGACTCATTGCGCGCTAAGGACGCTGTCACCATGGACAGATTTGATTATGTGATCGTCGGCGCGGGCTCTGCCGGTTGCGTGCTCGCCAGCCGGCTAAGCGAGGACCCCGCGACCAGCGTCTGCGTGCTGGAGGCAGGCCCTTCCGACTGGCATCCCTATATCCACCTGCCGGCGGGCTTCATCAAAACCTTCCACATGAAGAGCATCAACTGGGCCTACCAGCAGGAGGTAGGGCCCTGGACCGGCGGCCGCAGCATCTATGCGCCGCGCGGCAAGACGCTCGGCGGCTCGTCCTCGATCAACGGCCACATCTACAATCGCGGCCAGCGTATGGATTTCGACACCTGGGCGCAGATGGGCAATCGCGGCTGGGGCTATGCCGACGTGCTGCCCTATTTCCGGCGGCTGGAGAAGCGCGTCGGCGAGGGCGAGGCGCTCTATCGTGGCCGCGAGGGCAGCCTCACGGTCACCACGATGGAGTGGCGCGATCCGCTCTGCGAAGCCTTCATGGAAGGCGCGGTCTCGCTCGGCATCCCCCGCAACCCCGACTACAACGGCAAGACCCAGGAAGGCGTCTCCTACTGCCAGCGCACCATCAACAACGGCCTGCGCGTCTCCGGCGCCACCGCCTTCCTCAGGCCCGCGATGAAGCGTCCCAACGTGCATGTGCACACCCACGCGCATGCGACCGAGATCATCTTCGAGGGCAAGCGCGCCGTCGGCGTGCGCTACATGAAGGGCGGCCGTGGCGGTCATCCTGTCGAGGTGCGCGCCGACAAGGAAGTGATCCTCTCCGGCGGCACCTATAATTCGCCGCAGCTCCTGCAGCTCTCCGGTGTCGGCTCGCCCGATCTGTTGCAGGCCCACGGCATTCAGGTGCGCCACGCACTGCCGGTCGGCGAGGGCCTCCAGGACCATTACGCGCCGCGCACGGTGGCGCGGGTGAAGGACATCAAGACCATCAACGAGCTTCGCCGCGGCTTCTCGCTGTGGATCGAGGCGCTGAAATGGGCGACGGCGCGCCGCGGCCTGCTCTCACTGTCGCCGACCATGGTCTATTGCTTCTGGCACTCCGGCGAGAGCGCCGAGAGTTCCGACCTGCAACTCACCTTCACGCCGGCGAGCTACAAGGAAGGCGTGCAGGGCCAGCTCGAGGATGAGCCCGGTATGACGGTGGCCTCCTGGCAGCAGCGCCCGGAGAGCCGCGGCTATGTCCACATCCGCTCCAATGATCCGTTCGCGCCGCCGATCATCCAGACCAACTATCTCGACGCCGAGCTCGACCGCCGCGTCATCGTCGGCGGCATGAAGCTCGCACGACGCCTTTTGAAGTCCGCGCCGCTGTCGCCCTACTACGCCTACGAGGATTTCCCCGGCCCGAACGTCAACACCGACGACGAATTTTTGCACGCCGCCACCCAGCGCGGCACCACCACCTTCCACCCCGGCTGCACCTGCCGCATGGGTCCGGCGGATTCCACATGGGCCGTGGTCGACGACCAGCTCCGCGTCCACGGGTTGGAGGGCTTGCGCGTCATCGACGCCTCGGTGATGCCGCGCATGATCTCGGCAAACCTCAACGCCTCCACCATGATGATCGCCGACCGCGCCTCGGATTTGATCCGCGGCAAGCAGCCGATGGAAGCGGCAAGGATTCCGGACGCGGCGGTGGCATGAAGAGCCGATCTGCGTAGGGTGGGTTAGCGAGCGGCTGCGCGAAGCGCAGTCCGCGCAGCGTAACCCACCATTTCTGTCAGTGTGGAAACGAAAGAGGTGGGTTACGCTGACGCTAACCCACCCTACGAGTTGCGCCCATTCGACATGAGCACATATGAAGACGAAATCCGGCAGGCCCTGAAAGCCGATTTTGACAGCGGGAGCCTAGTTGAAGCGGGAGACGCAAAGGACGTCTTTCGCTTGCTCGCGACTGCGTACCCCACCAGCGGTTCGAGGATCGATTGGGCGCGTGTGCCCGACGCCGTCGAGTGTGTGGACGCAGTCGGGCCTGATCGACCGGCGCAATTTGTCGAGTTCTTCGCTGAGATATGCGATCACCTCCGATTGAGTGGGCCGGTTCTCTACGTTGGCGACAATGCCCCTGATTTCGCAATTGCTGCATCAATAGAGACGATGAAGAACGTCCTTCATGTACTTCTTGAGATTCCGCAGCATCATTTCCTTGTAGGTCCGAACGGGCGTTGGTGCTTTTGCCTGACCATGGAGGGCGATATCGATTTTGGCCGGAGCGCGGCGCCTTCACTGAGCTAAGTCGCTTGCCCGTCGGGCAAAACACCCCGCCATCTCGTCAACCCCTCTCCGCAAAAATATTCCACTTTACCGAAATTCGGAATTGCGGCATAAGTCGGAACAGCCCGGCCTGAGGAAGAGGGGCGGTTCGCGAGGTCGTTCGAAACGCGGGCCGGGTTGCGGTGGACGCGGCAGCGTCGGGCGCGAGGCTAAGGGCAGGGCGGATTGCTCTCCGTGAGCCCCAAGGCTTCGTGTAGACGAGCGGCGCTGTCAGGTTCGTCTCGCCAGCAAGTTTCCGGCTCCGTCGACAGGGTTGGAAAAACTGCGGCGAACAAGCGAACCGTGCGTACGGCAAAACCGTGTGGTCCTGGCCGTCGTTGCTACGGTCAAGCCTTGGCGGATGCGGCATTGGCGTCAACCGGCGCGGTGTCGGCGACTTTCGCTGGGGTGAGGGAGGCCAGAACGAACTCGGCTCCCGGGAGAGCGCGGCATAAGCCGTCCAACCACTGCGCAGGGAAGGCCGTGTGTTGGGCTTCACCTGTATGCCGCTGTGCAGTTTTTCTGCGTGTGCCTTCGCACAGCGGACCGTGGGTGCCAGCCGGCACCCGGCCTTCCCTGCACCCTCTTTCTTTGGGGGGGCGAGGAATGAAGCAAAGCTCGGGCGAGGTGAGCCGCGAGGATGCGAACGTGTGCCTGCGACGCAGATGCGAATTGGAGAACGACGCCAGTGCCCCTTGCTCCGTCATTGCGGGGAGCCCTTGCGACGAAGCAATCCAGAATCTCTCCGCGGCTCCAGTCTGGATTGCTTCGCTGCGCTCGCAATGACGATGCTGAAGCAGCGCGCCTCAACCTCCGCTGTCATCGCCCGGCTTGACCGGGCGATCCAGTATCCAGAGGCGGTTGTGATTGAACCGAGAGGCCGCGGCGTACTGGATTCCCCGCTTTCGCGGGGAATGACAGTGTCACGGAACGATACCGATGTCCAACACGTCGTCGTCCTGGCGAAAGCCAGGACCCATTACCCCAGGAAGTGATTTGGTGGGTGGTACTGGCTACGCAGTCTTATCGATAGATCACGCGGTATGGGTCCCGGCCTTCGCCGGGACGACACCGAGAATGTGTCGGCCGCGTGCCCTACACTTCCCGCCGGCTCAAAAACGCCAAGCGCTCGAACAGATGCACGTCCTGCTCGTTCTTGAGCAGCGCGCCGTGCAGCGGCGGGATCAGTTTTCGCGGATCCCGTTCTCTCAGCTGCTCGACGCTCATGTCCTCATTGAGCAGCAGCTTGAGCCAGTCCAAAAGCTCCGACGTCGACGGCTTCTTCTTCAGGCCGGGCACCTCGCGCACCTCGAAGAAGATGCGCAAGGCTTCCTCGACCAGGCGCTTCTTGATGCCGGGGAAGTGGACGTCGACGATGCGGCCCATGGTGTCGGCGTCGGGGAACTTGATGTAGTGGAAGAAGCAGCGGCGCAGGAAAGCGTCCGGCAGCTCCTTCTCGTTGTTGGAGGTGATCATCATGATCGGGCGCTGCTTGGCCTTGATCGTCTCGCCGGTCTCGTAGACATGGAATTCCATGCGATCGAGCTCGAGCAGCAGGTCGTTCGGGAATTCGATGTCGGCCTTGTCGATCTCGTCGATCAGCAGCACCGGGCGCTGCTCGCTGGTGAAGGCTTCCCAGAGCTTGCCGCGCTTGATGTAGTTCCTGATGTCGGAGACGCGGGCGTCGCCGAGCTGGCTGTCGCGCAGGCGCGATACCGCGTCGTATTCGTAGAGGCCCTGCTGCGCCTTGGTGGTGGACTTGATGTGCCAGGTCAAAAGCGGCGCGTTCAGCGCCTTTGCCACTTCCTCCGCCAGCACCGTCTTGCCGGTGCCGGGCTCGCCCTTCACCAGGAGCGGGCGCTCCAGCACGATCGAGGCATTGACGGCGACCTTGAGATCGTCGGTCGCAACATAGTCCTTGGTGCCCGTAAATTTCATTGCGTGTCCTTGGGTATCGTCGGCGTGAGGCGCAGGCCCCGGTCGCGACAAGGGAACGGCCGCGCGTGGCGGCCGTTCCTGGTTCGGTCAGGCTTTCAGACCCGTCTTATCAGCGAAAGGATGACCAGCACAATCACCGCGCCGATGGTGGCGTCGACGATGGCACCTAACGTGCCGGTGGCGAGCGCGATATGCAGCTGCGGCAGCACCCAGCTCGCCACCAGCGCGCCGATGATGCCGACGACCATGTTGCCGATCAGCCCAAATCCCGCCCCGTGGACAATCTTGCCCGCCAGCCAGCCGGCGATCGCGCCGATGATGAGCGCTGCGACAATTCCCATTGCAAACGTCCCCCAAACAACCCCTTGAGAGGGCCAATTCTAGAGCAAAAAGCCTCCCGGTCCAGCGCGGAGCAGTGGCCTCCGCCCCTTGACGTTCGCCACCCGACGGGCAATCTGTCACCCATGTTCCTGCAATTCTTCACCTCTCTGCGCGACGCGCAGGTCCCTGTGACGCTGCGCGAATACCTCACGCTGATGGAGGCGCTCGACGCTGATCTGGCGGACTACACGGTCGAGAACTTCTACTATCTGTCGCGCGCCTCGCTGGTGAAGGACGAGCGCAATCTCGACAAGTTCGACCGCGTCTTCGGCACGGTGTTCAAGGGGCTGGAAAGCCTGCTCGACGCCATGGAGAAGGCGGAGATCCCCGAGGAGTGGCTGAAGAAGCTCGCCGAGAAGTATCTGACGGAAGAAGAGAAGAAGCAGATCGAGGCCATGGGCTGGGACAAGCTCATGGAGACGCTGAAGAAGCGGCTCGAGGAGCAGAAGGGGCGGCATCAGGGCGGCTCGAAGTGGATCGGCACCGCCGGCACCTCGCCGTTCGGCGCGCACGGCTACAACCCTGAAGGCGTGCGCATCGGTCAGGAGAAGAACCGCAACAACCGCGCCGTGAAGGTGTGGGACAAGCGCGAGTTCAAGGATCTCGATGGCAATGTCGAGCTCGGCATCCGCAACATCAAGGTGGCACTGCGCCGCCTGCGCAAATTCGCGCGCACCGGCGCGCCCGACGAGCTCGATCTCGACACCACGATCCGCGAGACCGCCAATCACGGCTATCTCGACGTGCACATGCGCCCCGAGCGGCGCAATGCGGTCAAGCTGCTGGTGTTCTTCGACATCGGCGGCTCGATGGACGCGCATATCGAGCAGGTCGAGGAGCTGTTCTCGGCGGCGAAGAGCGAGTTCAAGCACATGGAGTATTTCTACTTCCACAACTGCCTCTACGAAGGCGTGTGGAAGCAGAACAAGCGCCGCTTCACCGACCGCACGCCGACCTGGGACGTGCTGCACAAATACCCGCACGACTACAAGGTTGTGTTCGTCGGCGACGCCTCGATGAGCCCTTACGAGATCATGGTGCCGGGCGGCTCGGTCGAGCACGTCAACGAGGAGCCGGGCTCGGTCTGGCTCGACCGCATCATCCGCACCTATCCGCATGCGGTGTGGCTGAATCCGGTGCAGCAGAAGCATTGGGACTATTCGGAATCGACCACCATCATCAAACGCATTTTTGCGAACCGCATGTACCCGATCACGATCGAAGGTCTTGAGGGGGCGATGAAGGAGTTGACGCACTGATGCTCGCCGTCGTCATTCCGGGGCGCGCGTAGCGCGAGTCCGGAATCCATCGGGCCGCAGCGTTAGTGACAAATGGATTCCGGGCTCGATGCTGCGCATCGTCCCGGAATGACGAAGGAGAAGGGAAAACCACATGCCCCAGACCATCACCCGCGGCATCAAGGCGCTGATCGACGAGGCCAATGCCGAGATCGAGACGCTCAGCGCCAAGGACGCCATCGAGATCTCCAAGAACGGCGACGTCGTCATCGTCGACATCCGCGATCCCCGCGAGATCGAGCGCGAGGGCCGCATCCCCGGCGCGTTCGCCTGCACCCGCGGCATGCTCGAATTCTGGATCGATCCGCAGAGCCCCTACGCGAAACCGATCTTCCAGGAGGACAAGAAGTTCGTCTTCCACTGCGCCGGCGGCTTGCGCTCCGCGCTCGCCGCCAAGACCGCGCAGGACATGGGCCTCAAGCCCGTCGCCCACATCGCCGGCGGCTACGCCGCCTGGCGCGATGCCGGCGGGCCGACGGAGCAATGGGAGCCGAAGAAGAAAGCGTAGATTGGACGCACACAACCAGCCACAACGTCATGCCCGGGCTTGTCCCGGGCATCCACGTCTTTGCCGCGAAGAAGAACGTGGATGGCCGGGACAAGCCCGGCCATGACGACCGAATAAACTGCCGGAGCATGCAATGACCCCCACCGACCCTCTCGTCTCCACGGAATGGCTCGCCGCGCACATTGGCGAGGCCAACGTCAAGGTGCTCGACGCCAGCTTCAAGCTTCCCGGCGTGCTGCCGCTGCCGAAGGACGACTATCTCGCCGCGCATCTGCCCGGCGCCGTCTTCTTCGACGTCGATGCGGTGTCGGATCATTCCAACCCGTTGCCGCACATGTTTCCGAGCGCCGAGCAGTTCGGCCGCGACATCGGCAATCTCGGCATCTCCAATGCCGACACCGTCGTGATCTACGATGCCGGCGGCTGGGTTGCGGCGCCGCGTGCATGGTGGATGTTCCTGTCCTACGGCCACAGCAATGTGCGCATCCTCAATGGCGGCTTGAAGAAGTGGCGCGCTGAGGGCCGTCCCGTCGAGAGCGGCGAGGTGAAGCCGAAGCCCGCGACGTTCAAGGCGAGCTACGATGCAAAGCGCGTGCGCAGCATGCAGCAGCTGCTTGCCAATGTCGAAAGCCGGGCCGAGCAGGTGATCGATGCGCGCGCCGCCGACCGTTTCGAGGGCCGCGCGCCCGAGCCGCGGCCGGGCATCCGCTCCGGCCACATCCCCGGCGCCCGCAACGTGCCCTACAATCTCCTGTTCGATGCCGCGACCGGCACGATGAAGCCGCTCGACGATCTCCGCGCCGCCTTCACCGGCGCCGGCGTCAAGTTAGACGAGCCGATCGTGACGAGCTGCGGCTCGGGCGTATCGGCCGGCGTGCTGACGATCGCGCTCTATCGCCTCGGCATCACCGACACCGCGCTCTATGACGGCTCGTGGTCGGAATGGGGCCAGGCCGGCGGCCCGCCGATCGCGACCGGGCCGGCGTGAGTAGTTCGACCGTTGCCGCGGCCCGCTTGCGGGGAGAGGCGAAGAAGGAGCGTCAGCGCGTGCGTGCGGTCGTTGTGGCGAAGGCCGGCTGCTGCTGTCCAAACGGATTGAACTGTTGCTGCAATTGCTGAGGCGGCGGACGCCGCACGATGTGGTGCTGCTTCTTGGCCTTCGCCTTGCGCTTGGTCGCCTTGCCGTCCGACGCGCCGCTGTCCCTCTTGATGTCCACCTTGATGTCCGCCTTGGCTTTCGCCGGTGTGTCCCTCACGGACGTCGCCGCCGGATCGTTCAGCGCGGCCAGCTTGGGCGCGGCGACATCGAGCGCCGACGAGGCCTGGGCAACACTGGAATCAAGGGCAACACTGGAATCAGCCGGCTCGCTGGCGGTCGTGGCGGCAGCAGGCTGCGTCTCGGGAATCGATGCCGTGGTGTCGGCCGGGGTGAGCGTATCGGTGGCCGCTGGCGCTGTGGCGTCCGCCGTGGTCTCGATCTTGGCCGGTTCGCTGCTCGGAGCCTGGGCTTCAGGCGCGGCTTCAGTGATCTGGGGCTGAACGTCGGTCTCTGTCGTTGGCGTGGCGACTTGCTCGGGTCCGTTCGCCGGCAAGCCGATGGTCGGAATCTGGTCACGCAGCGACGGCGTGGGCTCGGCGGTGACCTCGGGCTCCGGCTGGAATACCGCGAGCACCGGCTGAGCCGGCTCGGGAGCCTGCGCAAACACCTGCTCCTGCGGGCCGTTCCGCCAGGCGGGGTTGTTCACATACTGCTCATGGCTCGCCCGCAGCAGCGCGGCAGCCCCTAGGCCGAACACCAGGATGGAGGTTGACAGCAGGATCGCGGCAAACAGGAAGCGAAAGCCGGGAAGCATCGGACGGGTTACGAATTTCCGCCCCGGGTTGGTGGCCAGGGCCCATGAGCCATCTGAACGCGGTGACGGTACTGATTGCCGCCTTCGCCACGCCGGGATCGGAGCTCAAAGCGGTGACGAATCAGGCTGATTCGACCATATCGCAACGCCTCTCCGCCGTTCCCTAAAATTCGGGCCCGAAAACTCCGGCAATTGATGGCGTGATGCGATTTCTCCCCCGTGATGTAAAGGGGCAACGGTAGTCTTGCGGATCACAAATCGGCAAATCCGGCGCCAATACGCCTGATATGTCTTGAATGTGCCGCTATCTTCGGTCATCTGGCCGTTAACGGTCCGATCGGGCTTGGGGACTATACAAGAGCGATGATGATCAAACATTTTCTGACGATATGCGCTGCCGCGACAGTCGCTGCGGCGGGAACCTCGCTCGCGCAGGCTCAGAGCTATCCGGTCCAGCAGGCGCCGAGCTATGGCGCCCCGGCTGAATATCGCCCAGGCGATCGCACGCCGAATTTCGACGCGTTGGACGAAGACGACGACGCGATGCCCCAGACCCCGCTGCCGGCGCCGGGTCCGGCGGACGATCCGCGCTACGGCCGCCCGGCCGGCGCGCCTCCGGTCTATTCGGCGGCCCCGCCGCAGGGGCCGGTGATGTCACCGGATGATCCGCGTTATGGTCGTCCGGCTGGCGCTCCGGCCTATTCGGCCGCGGCGCCGCAAGGCCCCGTGATGTCGCCCGACGATCCCCGCTATGGCCGTCCCGCCGGTCCGCCCCCGGTGATCTATGCCGATCGTCCGGGTCAGGGCCAGGCACCGGCCAATGACGGCCTACGTCCGCCCGAGGCCGTCGGTGGTCCCGCGGCGACCGGTACGGTCCAAGCCGGGCAGCCGCCCGTCGGCGCCGATGGCCGGCCGATGACGGTCGCGTCGCTGCCGCCGGAGGAGCAGCCTGATGCTGCGCCGGCGCAGTTGCCTCAGAACCTGCGCCGCCAGGAAGTTGCGTTCCAGACCAAGGAGCCGGCTGGCACGCTCGTGGTCGATACGCCGAACACCTACCTCTATTACGTGCTCGGCAACGGCCGTGCGATCCGCTATGGCGTCCGCGTCGGCCGCGACGGCTTCACCTGGACCGGTGTACAGAAGATCACCCGCAAGGCCGAGTGGCCGGATTGGCATCCGCCGACCGAGATGATCGAGCGCCAGCCCTATCTGCCGCGCTTCATGGCCGGCGGCCCCGGCAATCCGCTCGGCGCCCGCGCGATGTACCTCGGCTCGACCGTCTACCGCATCCACGGCACCAATCAGCCCTCGACGATCGGCAAGTTCGTCTCCTCCGGCTGTATCGGCATGCTGAACGAGGACGTCTCCGACCTGTTCGACCGCGTCAAGGTCGGCACCCGCGTGGTGGTGCTGCCGGGCGGCCCGCAGCCGGGAACGGCGACCGCCTCCGCCG
>NZ_PSRT01000013.1 GCF_004212635.1 Bradyrhizobium genosp. SA-3
CAGACCTCGCTGTCGGCAGCTCCCCATCCTCCGACTCCGATCCCGTTACATCAAGCGCGGGTCCGCCATCGGCCGGTGCCAAACTCGCAATGACGATGGGGGAACATCGAAGGATTCAACTCTCACCGTCCCCGCGGAGAATCCCCCTCACCCCCGACCCTCTCAGCGCGAGCGAAGCTCGTCGCGGCCCCGCAAGCGGGGAGAGGGAGAGGAGGCATCCCTACACCACCTTGCTACTTCCCTGCGTGATCAGCCGCGCCGCCCGCTGGTCGCGGGAGTAGATCCAGAGCCAGCTGAGCGCGACGCTGAGGCGGTGGCGGAGGCCGATCAGGAAGTAGATGTGGGCGATGCCCCAGATCCACCACGCGATGGTGCCGCGCAGCTTGATGCGACCGAAATCGATCACCGCGAGCCGCTTGCCGATCTGCGCGAGGCTGCCGGCGTGCTTGTAGCGGAAGGCGCCCTTCGTCTCGCCACGCAGCCGCGCTCTGATGGTCTCGGCGACATGGCGGCCTTGCTGCTTCGCCGCGGGCGCGATGCCGGGCACCGGCTTGCCCTCCCAGGCGTTGATGTTGACGGTGTCGCCGATCGCAAAGATCTCGGGATGGCCCGGAATCGTCAGGTCGGCCTTGACCTGCACGCGCCCGGCGCGATCGCTCGGTGCGCCCAGCCATTCGGCAGCAGGCGAGGCGCGCACGCCGGCGGCCCAGATCCTGGTCTTGGCATTGAGCCGCGTGCCGCCGAACACCACGCCGTCGCGGTCGATCTCGGTCACGGGCTGCCCCAGCACGACCTCGACGCCGATTTTCTCCAGCGAGGCCTGCGCGTAAGCCGAGAGATCGTCGGCAAATCCGGCGAGCACGCGCGGGCCGGCCTCGATCAGCACGACGCGCGCCTTCGTCGTGTCGATGTTGCGGAAATCGCCGGGCAGAGTGTGGTGCGCCATCTCGGCGATGGTGCCGGCGAGCTCGACGCCGGTCGGGCCGGCGCCGACGATGACGAAGGTCAGCCGCGCCGCGCGCCTCTCCGGATCCGTCTCGCGCTCGGCGCGCTCGAATGCCACCAGGATATGCCGGCGCAGCGTGGTCGCGTCCTCCAGCGTCTTCAGGCCGGGCGCGAACTGCTCCCATTCGTCATGGCCGAAATAGGCGTGCCGTGCGCCGGTGGCGAGCACGAGGGTGTCATAAGGCACCTCGCTGCCGTCGTCGATCAGCACGCAGCGCCTGTCGGTATCGACGCCGCTGACGGTCGCAAACAGCGTCGTCACCTCGCGCCGGCCCCGCATGAGATGGCGGACCGGCCAGGCGATCTCGCTGGTCGCGAGCGAAGCGGTGGCGACCTGGTAGAGCAGCGGCTGGAACAGATGATGGTTGCGGCGGTCGATCAGCGTGATCTCGACCGGCGCGCCCGCGAGCCGGTAGGTCGTCTCCAGCCCGCCAAAGCCGGCTCCGACGATGACGACGCGATGCGGTGTCGTGGTCATGATGTGCCCCTCGAATCTCGCTGCTCTACCTTTCTCATTTAAGTGCGGATTGGCCGTAGCGGTCCAATAGCCGTCATCAATCGCAGCATAGGCCTAGTGTATCGATCCGCCGCGAAAAAGTGCCGCAGCCTTGACCATGCCTTGGCCGAAGTGAGTAGAATTATATTTCTTGCCATTCCCAATTCGGGCGAAATATGGTGCAGGGACAGGCGCGGAGCCATTGGCGGCTCGACAGATTTTGCGTTCAATAAAGACTGGCCCGGGGCGGCGATCACCCCGTTTCCGGGATCGATAATCAAGGAGGGGAGTGGTTATGAGGACGGCATTCTGGCTGGCGGGCGCAGCGGCGCTGGTGCTGGCAAATCCGGCATTCGCCGGCGACACCATCAAGATCGGCTTCGTCTCGACCTTCAGCGGCCCGACCGCCGTGATCGGCAATGACATGCGCAATTCCTTCGAGCTCGCGCTCGATCATCTCGGCCGCAAGATGGGCGGCAAGCCGGTCGAGGTGATCTACGAGGACGACGGCCAGAAGCCGGATGTCGGCAAGCAGAAGACCGAGAAGCTGGTGCAGTCCGACAAGGTCGATTTCATCGTCGGCTACATCTGGTCGAACGTGCTGCTCGCCTCGCTCAAGACCGCGGTGGACTCGCAGACCTTCCTGATCTCGGCCAATGCCGGTCCGTCGCAGCTCGCCGGCGAGCTGTGCTCGCCTTACGTGTTCTCGACCTCCTGGCAGAACGACCAGACACCGCAGGCGGTCGGCACCTATATGAACCAGAAGGGCGTCAAGTCGGTGTTCCTGATCGGCCCGAACTACGCCGCCGGCAAGGACATGCTGGCCGGCGTCAAGAGCACCTTCAAGGGTCAGGTCGTGGGCGAGGAATACACGGTGTGGCCGAGCCAGCTCGACTTCTCCGCCGAGCTCACCAAGGCCAAGAACTCCAAGGCCGAATCGATCTTCGTGTTCTATCCGGGCGCGGCCGGCGTCCAGTTCCTCAATCAATACGCCCAGGCCGGCATCAAAACGCAGATTCCGCTCTACACCGCCTTCACGATCGACGAATTGTCGCTGCCGCTGCAGAAGGACAACGCGCTCGGCGTGCCCGGCGCGCAGCAATGGGTCAACGATCTGCCCAACGACGAGAACAAGAAATTCGTCGCCGACTACCGCAAGAAGTATACCGGCCTGCGCCCGACCTTCTACGGCGCGCAGTCCTATGACGCCGCGAACCTGATCAACAGCGCGGTCGTCGCCGTGAAGGGCGACACCTCGAAGAAGGACGCGATGAAGGCCGAAATGGAGAAGGTGAACTTCAAATCGGTGCGCGGCCCGTTCAAATACGGCAACAACCACATCCCGATTCAGAACTTCTACCTCCAGGACGTGGTCAAGGACGCCGACGGCCAGCTCGCACTGAAGACCGTCGCCACCATCGTCGAGAACGACCAGGATCGTTTCCACGACAAGTGCAAGATGAAGTGAGGTCTCGCTTCTCCCTCTCCCCGCTTGCGGGGAGAGGGAGGGTGAGGGGGAGCTTCCGCGGGGACGGAGACAGTCGAATTCCTCGATGCTCCCCACACCGTCATTGCGAGCGCAGCGAAGCAATCCAGAATCCCTCCGCGGAAAAACTCTGGATTGCTTCGCTGCGCTCGCAATGACGTGTTGGAAGAGCGTTTCCCCGATTGTCAGGTGACTCGCGGAGAGTCCGCCTCACCCGCCGCGCTACGCGCGTCGGCCTCTCCCCGCAGGCGGGGAGAGGCGAAGACACCTACACTCTTGGCATGCTCGCGGGGCGCACTTCGCGGGCTTGCGCCGCAAGCCTGATGCCGGCGTTGGCCGCGCCAAAGCCCTGATAGTTCCGCCGTTCGACGATCTCGAAGAAGAAGCGCTCGTCGAAGATGTGGGTGTAGACCTGGAAGAATTCGCCGTCACCCTCGCGGTCGTAGAGGATGTGGTTGGCGCGCAGCTGCGCCATCAGCTCGGGCGAAAGGTCGTACTTGGCTTCGATGTCGTCGTAGTAATTATCAGGGATATCCAGGAAATCCGCGCCGCGCTTGCGCATCTCTGCGACCGTCGCAAAGATGTCCCGGCACGAGAACGCGACGTGCTGAACGCCGGAGCCGAAGAACTCCGAGATGAAGCGCGAAGGCAGCGTGCGGTTGGCGGAGGAGCCGTTGAGCACGAAGCGCAGGCTCTGATCAGCGTTGATGATGGCTTGGCTCTGCACCAGACCTCTGGGGTCGGCGATCTCCATCTGCGGCAGCCGCCTCAGGTCGAGGATGCCGGTGTAGAACAACAGCCAGGACAGCATCTCGTCATAGGGCATCGACTGCGCGATGTGATCGACCGCCAGCAGTGCATCCGCGCTCGTCTCGCTTGCGACCGGCTCGAAATCGGTATCCCAGTTCTTGCCGGCCTGATCGAGGAAATAGAGCAGGCTGCCGCCGACGCCGTGGATCGCCGGGATCTCCAGCTCGCCCGGTCCGACCGGCTGATAGAAGGTGCGTGCCTTCAGCGCTTCGGCGCGCTGCATGGCAAGGCCCGCATTGTCGACATCGAGCGCGATCGCACAGACGCCGGGCCCGTGGGTGACGTAATGCGAATGCGCAAAGCCGTCGGTCTCGCAATTGATCACGAGCTCCACCTTGCCCTGCGACCAGCGCTCCACCGCCTTGCTGCGGTGCTTGCCGGTCTTGCGGAAACCGAGCTGCGCGAACAGGCGGGCAAGCTCGCCGGCCTTGGTCTCGTTGACGGCGAACTCGATGAAGCCGGTACCGTGGCTCCTGGCCTTCGGCGCCAGCGGCTCCCGGACAAGCTTTGGCCAGTCCGGTGCGAGCTGGTCCTCCAACAGGATCAGCGAGCGCAGGCCGTCGATCGCGGTCTGCGCCGCCGACCCGGCGCGGAACTGGTCGTTGAAGATCTCCAGCGATAGCGGCCCGGCATAGCCGGTCGCCGCGACCGCCGCCATGAACTCGCCAACCGGCAGGTCGCCCTGGCCGGGGAAGGAGCGGAAATGCCGGCTCCAGGAGAGGATGTCGAGCTCGAGCTTTGGCGCATCCGCAAGCTGGACCAGAAAGATCTTGTCGCCGGGAATCGAGGCCATCGCGCGCGTTGGAAATCCCGGGGCCAGCGCATGAAAACTGTCGAGGATCACGCCGATTGCGGGATGATCGGCGCGGCGCACGATCTCCCAGGCGTCGCGGTAGTCGTTGACATGGCGTCCCCAGGCCAGTGCCTCGTAACCGACGCGCAAGCCACGTTTCGCTGCACGCTCGCCGAGCTCGCGAAAATCGTCGGCGGCGCGATCGATGCCGCCGAATGAGGCGGGCGAAACGTTGGAGCAGATCAGCAAGAGATCGGTGCCGAGTTCCTGCATCAAGTCGAACTTGCGCTCCGCGCGGGCAAAGTTGCGCGAACGCTGCGGCTCGGGCATGCCCTCGAAATCGCGGAACGGCTGGAACGCGCAGATCTCGAGATTGAGGTCCTTGCACAGGTTTGCGATGTCGCGCGGGCCTGCGCCGAACGACAGCAAATCGTTCTCGAAAATCTCGACGGCGTTAAAGCCGGCGGCAGCGATGGCGCGGAGCTTTTCGTCCAGCGCTCCTGAGAGAGAGACGGTCGCGATCGAGCGCTTGTTCATGCTGCGTTGTCCTCCATGGCGCCCCCAAGGAAGAGTTGCCCGATGCGGGGATCGTTCAGGATGCGCTCCGCCTTGTCGACCATGCGGGTCTGGCCGAGCTCGAGCACGATGCCGCTGTCGGAGATTTCCAGCGCCGAGCGCGCATTCTGCTCGATCATCAGGATGGTGACGCCACGGTCGCGCAGGCTTTTGAGAATGTCGAAGGTCTGCTGCACCATCAGCGGCGACAGGCCGATCGAGGGCTCGTCGATCAGCACCAGCTTTGGTTCGAGCAGCAGCGAGCGGGCGATCTCGAGCTGCTTCTGCTCGCCGCCGGACAGCGTAGAGGCCTGCTGCGTCGATTTCCGCCGCAGTGCCGGGAACAGTTCGAGTGCGGCCTCGATCCGCCTGGGCAGATCGAGGCCCTTCTCGGCGGCGACGCCGCCGAGCTCGATGTTGTGCCGCACCGATAGCTCAGGAAAGATGTTGCGGCCCTGCGGCACGTAGCAGATGCCGGCATTGAGCAGCGCGCGCTGGCTCAAGTTCGTGACGTCGCGGCCAGCAAAGCTGATCTTGCCCTCGCGCAGCTTGAGCAGGCCGAAGATGGCCTTGAACACGGTCGACTTGCCGGCGCCGTTCGGGCCGATGATCGTCGTGATCGTAGCTTGAGGTACGGCGAAGGTCGTGCCGTTCAAAATCGTCATCTTGCCGTAGCCGCCGACGAGATTGTGAACCGAGAGGATCGGGTCGCTCATGGCTCGCTCCTTCAATGACCCAAATAGGCTTCGATCACGGCGGGGTTCTTGCGGACCTCCTCCGGCCGTCCCATCGCCAGCACCTTGCCTTCCGCCATCACCATGACGCGCGAGCACAGCGACATCACGAATTCCATGTTGTGCTCGATCACGACGAAGGTGGCGCTCTTCTCGCGGTTGATCGCGATCAGGCGGTCCTTCAGGTCCGCCAGCATCGACGGGTTGACGCCGCCGGCGGGTTCGTCGAGCAGCACGAGGCGCGGGCCGCCCATGAAGGCCATGGCGGCATCGAGCAGCTTCTGCTGGCCATAGGAGAGGCCGCCGGCCGGCTCGTCGGCGAGATGGTCGAGCTTGAAGAAGCCGATCATCTGGTTGGCGGCCTCCGTCAGCCCGGCATCGGAGCGGCCGACCAGGCGCGAGGCCATGTTGCCCTGGTGCTCCTGGCCCGCGAGGATCAGGTTCTCGCGCACCGAGAGTTTTGGAAACACCTGCAGGAGCTGGAAGGTGCGGCTGACCCCAAGCTTGTTGAGCTCGGAGGGCCGCAGGCCCGTGACGAGCTTGCCGTCGAGCTTGACCTCGCCGCCTGATGGTGTGAGCTGGCCGAGGATGCAGTTGAACAGGGTCGACTTGCCGCAGCCATTCGGCCCGATCAGGCCGAGGATCTCGCCCTCGCGCACGTCGAACGAGACGCCATCGACGGCGCTGATGCCGCCAAAGTTCTTCTTGATATTGGTAACCTCGAGGACCGCGTTCATTGCACCGCCTCCAGGCGCGATTTCGCAACAGCGCGCAGCGCGGATGCCGCCTTGGTGCGCCGCGCCGCCATGGCGCGGTCGAGGATTCCCAGGATGCCGGTCGGCGACCAGATCAGGAGTAGCATCACCGCGACCGCGTAGAGCATGAGATAATAGCCTTCGGTGAAGCGCAGCCATTCCGGCAGCAGCACGGCGATCATCGCGCCGAGGAAGGGGCCGAAATAGAACCCGGCGCCGCCGACGATCACCATCATCAGGAGATCAAGTGAGAGCGACAGGTTGAACGGCACCGGATCGATATATTGCGTCAGCGGCGCGTAGAGCGCGCCGGCGACGCCGCCGAGCGCCGAGCCGATCGCAAACGCCATCAGCGTGTAGCGGCGGGTGTCGACGCCGAGCGATTGCGCGCGCAGCGGGTTTTCGCGCAGCGCCATGAAGGCGCGGCCCCAGGGTGAGCGAATCAGCCACCACACGGCAAGCGACACGATCGCGAGCGAGCCGAGGCAGACATAGTAGAACGGCAGCGGCTTGTTGGTCGCGATCCCGAAGATGTGCGGGCGCGGGATGTTGGAGATGCCGTAGATGCCGCCGGTGAGCCAGCTCTCGTTGCGGAACACCAGGAAGGCGAGCGTGGAGAAGGCGAGGGTCACGAAGGCGAGGTAGTGGTGCTGCACGCGCAGCGCCGGATAGCCGAGCACCCAGCCGACCGCGAAGCTTAAGGCAATCGCGACCAGTATTGCCGCCGGCAGCGGCCAGCCATGGGTGGTCATGATCGCCGCCGCATAGGCGCCGATGCCGACGAAGGCGCCCTGCGCCAACGAGACCTGGCCGGCATAGCCGAGCGTGAGATTGAGCCCCATCGCGGCGATGCTCATCACCGCCCATTGGCTCAGGATGAACAGGCCGTAGCGGTTGAAATTCATGGGAACCACGATCAGCGCAGCGATGACGGCAAGGCCGAGCGCGATCTTCAGGGGTTTGGCGAAGCCGCTCATACGGTGCGCTCCTCGGCGCGGCCGAGCAAGCCCTGCGGCCGGAACAGGATGACGGCAATCAGGAAGATCATCGGCACGGCGGCGCGGTACTGCGTCGAGACATAGGCGGCCGCGAGATTATCGAGCACGCCGATCAAGAGGCCGCCGGCGATCGCGCCGCGCACCTGGTTGAAGCCGCCGACGATCGCGGCGATGAAGGCGGCCTGGCCCAGCACTTCGCCGGAGGAGAATTTGGCGAGATAGATCGGTGTGATCAAAAGCGAGGCCAGCGCCACCAGGAAGGCGTTGATCAGGAAGGTCAGCAGGATCATGCGCTCGACCGGCACGCCGATGATCCGCGCCACCGTCGGGTTTTGGGCAGCCGCCTGCATCTGGTGGCCGAGCGAGGTGCGGTTGAGAAGTGCCGTCAGTCCGAAGACAGCCAGAATAGCGACGACGAGCACGCCGATGCTTTGTAGCGATACCGCATGGCCGAGAACGGAGATGTCGCCGGTCGGCACGATCGACGGGAAGGGCGAGGCCTCGGCGCTGAAGAACTGCTTGACGGATTCCTTGATGCCGATCGCCAGCGCCATGGTCGCGATCGCCAGCGGCAGCACGCCATGGCGCATCATCGGATCGACCAGCAGCATCTTGAAGGCGAGGCCGAGCAAGATCATCGACAAGAGGATGCCGAGGATGATCGCGAGCCAGAACGGCGCGCCGGCATGCATCGCGGCCAGCATCGGGAACGCCGGCAGCATCACGAACTCGCCTTGGGCGAAATTGATGGTCTGCGAGGTCTGCCACAGCAGCGTGAAGCCGACCGCGACCAGCGCATAGATCGCGCCGGTGGCAAGTCCCGCGACCAGAAGATCGAACAGATTGGACATTTTCCCCTCTATCTTCTCCCTCTCCCCGCTTGCGGGGAGAGGCATAGGCGGCCAATGGTCGCCGTTCTTAAGAACGCCGATGCGAAGCATCGGCTACGGTGAGGGGGAGTCTCCGCGAGCTCGGTAGCAGTTAGAGTCGCGGAGACTCCCCCTCACCCGGATCGCATCGAAGATGCGATCCGACCTCTCCCCGCAAGCGGGGAGAGGTGAAGGACCACGTCCCTCACTTCACTTTCGGCAGCACCTGCTTCACCACCTGCTTGCCTTCGACCACCTCGACCAGGAAGCTCTGGCGGTCGATGTCGCCGGTGTCGCTGAAGGTGACGTCCATCAAGATGCCCGGCTCGTCGGCGGCCTTGATGGTGAGGCCGTGCAGCGTGTCGGCAAACTTCTTCGGGTCGACCTTGCCCATCTTCTCGGTGGTGGCCTTCACCATGTAGACGGCGAGATAGCCCTTCAGGCCGTTGTGGTCGGGGACATAATTGTACTTCTTGGAAAACTTCTCGCGGAACGCCTTGATCAGGTCGACCGGCGCGTCGGTGGTGAGGCCGACATGGCCGCGCGCACCATTGGCGGCATCGCCCGCGAGCTCGATCACCTTCTGGCCGATCAGCGTGGTCTCGCCCATCAGCGGCGCGGTGACGCCCTGGCGCTTCAACTCTTTCAGGATGCGCGCGCTCTCTTCCTCGTTCAGGTAAACGAACACGGCATCAGGGTTGGCAGCCTTGATCTTGCCGACGTCGGCGGCGAAATCGGCCTGGCCCGCTTCGGTCGAGAGGTCGGCGACCACCTTGGAGCCGAGCCGGTCGAGCTCCTTCACGACGACGTCGCGGCCGCCGCGGCCGAAATCATTGTTGACCCAGACCACCGCGACCGACTTCGCCTTTATCTCGTCGTGGATGTATTTGGCGACCTTCGGCATCGAGGATTGCTGGCCGAACGAGGTGCGGAACAGGAACTTGTTGCCTGCTTGCGTCAGCTCGGCAGCTTCACCGCCCATGATCTGCGCGATGCCGGCTTCGGCGGCGAGCGGCGCGGTCACCTTGACCGAGCCGGAATAGCCGGGGCCGAGCAGCACATAGGGCTCGGCGTCGAGCGCCTTCTGCACCTGCGCGCGGGCGACGCCAGGGTTGGACTGCGAGTCGGCGTGGGTGACCTCAAGCTTGCGGCCGAGCACGCCGCCCTTGGCGTTGATCTCCTCGATCGCGAGGTCGATGCCGTTCTTCCAGTTGGTGCCGACGGTGGCGCCGCCGCCCGAGAGCTCGGCGACGTCGGCGAGCTTGATCGCCTGGGCAAAGGCGCTCGTTGCCGTCATGGCGGTGAGCAGCGCACCCACCAGTAGCGTTGATTTCATCGTCCTCTCCTCCCGTTTCAAATCTTGCAAGCGGCCTTGTGCCCGGCCGCTTCGTCTCAAGCTGCCTGATAGGCGGCGCTGCGCGCGGCCATCACGGTATCAAAAGCCTCTCCCATGATCTCGGTCGATGGGGCAAGTCCGGTGAACAGTTCGAAGGCGTCGGCGGCCTGGTAGATCGCGAGCTCGCGGCCGGTCATGATCCGAGCGCCTTTCTCTCGCGCTGCGGCAAGCAGCGGCGTGATCAGCGGCGAATAGACGGCATCGGCGACCCACAGGTCTGCCCTGAGCAGCACGGCCGGCACTGGCGTGTCGCGGTTCGGCAGCATGCCGACCGGCGTGCCGTTGACGAGGCCGGTTGCGCCATCGAGCGCATCCTCGACGCTTCCGGCCATCCTCGCGCCGCCCCGCCTGGCAAGCAGCGAGGCGAGTTTCTCGGCGCGCGCAGGTTCGCTGTCAAAAATGCGGATGTCGGTCACGTCCAGGCTCGCCAGCGCAAACGCGATCGCCTTGCCGACGCCGCCGGCGCCGATCACGGCAACGGCGTTGGCTGACGGGGCCAGCAGCGGGGCCACCGCGCGCGCAAAGCCCGTGGTGTCGGTGTTGTGGCCGGTTAGCCGGCCGTCCCTGACGACGACGGTGTTGACCGCACCCATGGCGGCAGCGCCTGGCGCCAGCGCGTCAAGCAGCGGGACCACGGCTTCCTTGTAAGGGTAAGTGACGTTGACGCCGGCAAAGCCGAGCCGTCGCACGCCTTCGAGCATCAAACTGAGCCCGGCCGCGTCGGCGCCGGCCACTTCGATGAGCTGGTAGTGGCCGCGCAGGCCAAGCGCCTCGGCGGCGCGCTCATGCATGGCGGGGGACGCGGAATGCGCGATCGGCGCGCCGATCAGGCCGGTGAGAAGCTTCTTGCTGGCGGCGTATCCGCGCTTCGACATGGTTCGCTATCGTCTCGTTGGGAGTGTCCGGTCCCGGCCATTAGCGGGGAAATCCGCGCAATTCCAGCTGCGACGATAGTCTTTCCCCGGCCTAACACAATTACCCTTTTATCCAGCAAACCTAACATAATGTTATTTCTTCCGCCCGCGTGCCGAACCGGCCTTGCCGTTGCCGCGGGACGGCTCGACCGCGCGCATCTCGGCGCGCAGAGCGTCGATGAAGTACTCGGCATGGAGCGACAGCGGCGCGCCGCGCTTCACTGCGATGTAGGTGTCGAACCGCGTCGGCTCGGTGATCTTCAAAAGCTCGATTCCGGGATAGCCGCCATGGGCCACCGTGAACTGGTCTATGATGGCGATGCCGAGCCCGGCCTTCACCAGCGCGCAGACCGTGGTGCCGAAGCGCGCGCGGATGGTGATGTTGTAGTCGAGCCGGTTGCGCGCGAAGATCCCGGCCATGATCCGCCCGTAGGGATCGTTGGGATCGATCCCGATCAGCGGATAGCGGGTGATCTCGGCGGCGGAGACCTGCTTGCGGCCGGCAAGCTCGTGACCCGGCGGCACGATGCAATAGAGCTCGCCCGAGGCGAGCGGCATGAAGTCGAGCCCGGAATGCTCCAGCCGGTAGCTCATCGCCACGCACTCGCCGCGGCCGAGCATCAGATAGTCGATGGCTTCCTCGAGCTTGAGGATGTTGATGTCGATGCCGAGATCAGGATAGCGGCGGCGGACGCGCTCGATCGCGCGCGGCACCATCACCTGCGAGATGCTCGGCACCGAGCCGATGCGCAGCTCCGACAATCCGCCGCGGCCGATCTTGGAGATGATCTCGGAGAGATCGTCGACCTTCTTGTAGACGCCGTTGATCTGCTCGAAGATGTTCTCGGCTTCCGGCGTCGGGAAGTAGCGCCCGTTTTGGCGCTGGAAGAAGCGGATGCCGAGCGAGCGCTCGGTGTATTTGACGAGGCGGCTGATCCCCGGAGCCGAGACGTTGAGCAGCTTCGCCGCGCCGCCGATGGTGCCCGTCACCATCACGGCACGGATCACTTCGACCTGGCGCAGCGTCATCATGTCCTGGGCATCCGAAGCATGATCGTGATGGCGATCATCTCACGAGAGCCGAGATGTCATCCAGCGGCAAATGACTGTCAATATGGACGAAGGAGGCAAGTTGCTCTCGTGTCCCGGACGCGCCGCAACGCCTTTAGCGTTGCGGCGCCGAGCCGGGACCCATGTCGCGGCGATTGCTCCTGGCGGTATGGGCCCCGGCTCTGCAGCGCATCGTCGAAGAGACGCTGCGCTGCGTCCGGGGCACGAGTGTGCGGCTGGTGTCCTCAAGCTTCCCGCTCCGGAAGCGGGAGAAGGGAAGGCAACGGTCAAACTGTTTCGACGAAAATCGGCACGTTCAAGGGCGTCGCTCGCGCTGGGCGCGTCGTTTGCTGCGGCTGCGTTGGCTAGCTCGCCGGGCCCTCGGGCAAGAGGCTGTCCGCCAGCTCCGCGCGCTCGCTTTGCAGCACCTCGCGCGCGAACTCGATGATCTTCTGCTTGTTTGCCGTTTGGCGGACGGCGAAAAACACGCGGTTCAATTCCAGGCCGAGCACGCTGTTGAGAGCGATGTCCTCGTCTTGCATCGTGGTTTTCCCGCTACGGACGCGTTCAGGTGTATCTTGACCTCACTTCTTCCACAAGTAGATTAAATCTTCGGTGCGACGGAACACCGGCATACTACGGGAGCAGCGAATTGAGGCAGCCCCCAAATACGTGCTATACGGCAGGGCGAGGGTCAGGAAACGCACTGATGTCCGCCGTAGACTATGGCCGGGAGGCGCTCGACTTCATCGAAGGCCTGGGAGCCTATACCAAGGTTCCGGACGCCATGGACGCGCTTGCAACCGCGTTCGGCCGATACGGTTTCGAGCATATCATCGTAACGGGCTTGCCGAATCCCGATCAGCGCTTTTCCCAGATGGTGCTCGCCAAGAAGTGGCCGGCGGAGTGGTTCAACCTCTACATCCAAAAGAGCTACGACCGTGTCGACCCCGTGATCCGCAAATGCCGGCAGACGGTGAACCCTTTCGAGTGGTCTGAGGCGCCGTATGATCCGGAGCTGGAGCCGGGTGCGGTGGAGGTGATGCGGCGCGCCGCCGATTTCCGCATGTCCCGCGGCTTCGTCGTGCCGATCCACGGCTTGACCGGGTACGAGGCCGGCGTCTCGCTCGGTGGCGTCCACCTCGATCTCAACGCGCGCAGCAAGCCGGCGCTGCACCTGATCGGGATGTACGGCTTCGATCACATTCGCCGTCTGCTCGATCCGGCGCCGCATCCGTCGATGCGCCTGACCCCGCGCGAGCGCGAGGTGATCGCCTGGGCGTCGCAAGGCAAGTCCGCCTGGGAGATCGGCGAGATCCTGCATATCACGCAACGCACTGCGGAAGAGCATCTTGCAACTGCCGCGCGCAAGCTCGGTGCCGTCAACCGGACGCATGCGGTCGCGATCGCGATCCGCCACAGAATCATCAATCCCTGAAATCCTCGCCTACTGGGAAATTTCCCAATAGTCGACTTTGCCTTTTTCGCTGAGGCTCCCCCTCATTTCGAGCCATGGGGGAGTTCATGATTCATGTGATTTCTGCCGTCAATCGGCACCTCTACGAAGACGTTCTCGAACAGTATTTTCGGGTTCGTCACGAGATTTTTGTCGAGGAGCGGAAATGGGAGGCGCTACGCAAGCCCGACGGCCGCGAGATCGATAGCTACGACAATGAGGACGCGGTCTACCTGCTGGCTCTCGAAAACCGGCGGGTGCTCGGCGGCTCCCGCCTGTATCCCACCACCAGGCCGACGATGATGAGCGAGGTCTTCCCGCATCTCGCGGCGGTGCGTGGTTGCCCGTCGGACCCGCTGGTCTGGGAGTGGTCGCGCTTCTTCGTGTCGCGCGAGCGCCGCGACGGGGCGTTCAATCTGCAATTGATGGCGGCTGCGCAGGAGTTCTGTCTCTATCAGGGCATCGAGCGTCTCTGTCTCGTCATGGAGACATGGTGGTTGCCGCGCTTCAACGACATCGGATTCGTCGTGACGCCGCTGGGATTGCCGG
This sequence comes from Bradyrhizobium genosp. SA-3, assembly GCF_004212635.1. Lineage (GTDB taxonomy): Bacteria > Pseudomonadota > Alphaproteobacteria > Rhizobiales > Xanthobacteraceae > Bradyrhizobium. Next base: position 13,867 of record NZ_PSRT01000013.1, read on the forward strand.
CGCTGGTGGAAAATTCCTGGACCATGGCGGCAACGATCGAGGTCCGTCAGGAGTCGCTCGATGTCGTGCGCGACCGTATCGGAATGACGAGCGTCGTCCAGCAGGACGGTCCGCGGATCGACTGCATTGCCCGTGCCAACCTCCGCGGCCTTGCCGCGCAACGAAAGAGCGCCTGATATGTCGAACTTGATGCGGGACAGCCAGATCATGGCGCAGACCAACGACGAGAACCTCGGCTACATGTCCGACATGGCGCTGGAACTGGCGCAGATGGCGGACGATTCCGGATTGGCGACGCTGGCCTACCTGTTCCGGATGGCCGCGCTGGAGGCCTCGACGGCCAACAGCGTGCTCGCCGAACCGGACGACTTTCCCCAGCAGATGACGTCGCACTAGACGCATCTCTCGCCGAATTTCGACGTTCGCACCCTCCCTCGGCCTGCCGGGGGAGGGTGATCGTTTGGGTGCGGCAGGTTGCCCCATGCCGCGCGGCAACCTTTTTGCATCGCAGAGCAAGTTTCGGCCGCGTGCGCCGAGATGCAACAAAGTGCATGTTTGGTGGCAAATCGCTCTTGCCTCGGAACGATACTGCCATTACCCATTTTTCGGCCTTGAACAGGCAGGGGGAGCTCTTTCACTGATGGCGACTGTGTTCGAACATCGGCGCGACACCGCGTGCGCCTGAAAGAGTCTTGATGCTGCTCGTCGTCGAACAGTTCTTGAACGGTTTGCAGTTCGGCCTGCTGCTGTTTCTGCTCGCCGCCGGCCTGACGCTGGTGTTCGGGATCATGGATCTCGTCAACCTCGCGCACGGCTCGCTCTACATGATGGGCGCCTATTTCGCCGCGACCTTCGCGGCCTGGACCGGCAGCTTCCTGCTCGGTGCGCTGCTGGCGCTGGGCGCGACGCTGGTGCTCGGCATCGTGCTCGAGATGAGCGCGCTGCGCCATCTCTACGGGCGAGACCATCTCGACCACGTGCTCGCAACCTTCGGCCTGATCCTGTTCTTCAATGAAGCCGTGCGGCTAATCTGGGGCCCGGCCGGCCTTGCGCTGCCGCTGCCGGCCTGGCTCACCGTGCCGGTGCCGATCCTGCCCGGCATCCACTACCCCGCCTACCGCCTCGCCATCATCGTCGTCGCGCTGCTGGTGGCGCTGTTGCTCTATCTCGGCGTGATGCGCACGCGCATCGGCATGCTGATCCGGGCCGGCGCCTCCAACCGCGAGATGATCGGCGCGCTCGGCATCAACATCAAGCTGCTCTACACGCTGGTGTTCGGCTTAGGTGCCGCGCTCGCGGGCCTTGCCGGATTGATGCAGGCGCCGATCCTCACCGTGCAGATCGGCATGGGCGAGAACATCCTGATCCTCGCCTTCGTCATCATCGTGATCGGCGGCATCGGCTCGATCCGCGGCGCGTTCCTGGCCGCGATCTTCGTCGGCATGATCGACACGCTCGGCCGCGCCTTCCTGCCCAACCTGTTGCGGCAGGTGCTGAGCGGCGCCGCGGCCTCCACCGCCGCGCCCGCGCTGTCGTCCATGCTGATCTACCTCCTCATGGCGATCGTGCTGGTGGTGCGGCCGGAGGGGCTGTTTCCGGCCAGTCGTCGATGAAGGCTTTCACTGTGAGCAAGGCCGTCACGGCCCTGATGCTGGCGGGCCTCGTGCTGCTGCCGCTCTATTCGCACCTGACCGGCAACATCTTCATCCTGACGCTGTTCACCCGCATCATCATCCTGGCGCTGGCGGCCGCGAGCCTCAACCTCATCATGGGTTTCGGCGGCATGATGAGCTTCGGCCACGCCGCCTATCTCGGCATCGGCGGCTACGCGGTCGGGATGCTGGCGCAGGAAGGTGTCGGAAGCGGCTTCATCCAGTTTCCGGTCGCGCTCGCGGCCTCCGCGGCTTACGCGCTGGTGATCGGCGCGCTCTCGCTTCGCACCCGCGGCGTCTATTTCATCATGATCACGCTGGCCTTCGCGCAGATGGCCTATTACGTCGCCTCGGGCCTGGCGCGCTACGGCGGCGACGACGGCCTCACCGTCTACAAGCGCAGCGACTTCTCCGGGCTGATCGATCTCGGCAACCGCACGCAGTTCTATTATCTCTGCCTCGCCTGCCTGTTCGGCGTCATCTTCCTGATCTGGCGCATCGTCAATTCGCGCTTCGGCCTCGTCGTGCAGGGCCTGCGCTCCAACGAGCAGCGCATGCAGGCGATCGGCTTCCCCGCCAAGCGCTACCAGCTGGTCTGTTTCGTCATATCAGGCACCATGTGCGGTCTTGCCGGCGCGCTGCTCGCCAACAACACCGATTTCGTCAGCCCGGCCGTGATGTACTGGACCCGCTCCGGCGATCTCATGGTGATGGTGATCCTGGGCGGCATGGGCACGCTGTTCGGCCCGATCATGGGCGCGGTGGTGTTCCTGCTGCTGGAAGAGTTCCTGTCGCAGATCACCGAATATTGGGCGCTGATCATGGGCCCGCTTTTGCTGCTCATCGTCCTGTTCGGCCGCGGCGGCATCATGGGTGCGCTCGGGAGGGCTGGCCGTGGCTGAACCCTTGCTCCGCGTCGAAAAGCTGGTGCGCCGCTTCGGCGGCATCATCGCGACCGACAACGTCTCGCTCGACGTCGCTAGCGGCGAGCTGCACGCCATCATCGGCCCGAACGGTGCCGGCAAGACCACGTTGATCAGCCAGCTCACCGGGCATCTCGAACCGCATTCCGGCAGCGTCTCGCTGGCGGGGCGGGACATCACCTATCTGCCGGCCTATCGCCGCTGTGCGCTGGGCCTTGCCCGTTCGTTCCAGATCACCTCGCTGCTGCTCGATTTCACCGCCGCCGACAATGTCGCGCTGGCAGCCCAAGCGCATGCCGGCACGTCGTTCCGCTTCTTCGCCAATGCGCGCAAGGAGAAGGGCCTGCGCGATGCCGCGCATGCCGCGCTCGATCGCGTCGGCCTGTCGCATCGTGCCGATGTCGTGGTGTCCAGGCTCAGCCATGGCGAGCGCCGCGAGCTCGAGCTCGCGGTTGCGCTTGCCAGCAAGCCGAAGCTCCTGCTGCTGGACGAGCCGATGGCCGGCTTAGGGGTCACCGAATCCCAGCGCATGGTGAAGCTGCTCCAGGAGCTGCGGAAAGAAGTCTCGATCGTGCTGGTCGAGCACGACATGCCGGCGGTGTTCGCGCTCGCCGATCGCATCTCGGTGCTGGTCTATGGCCGCGTCATCGCCTCCGGCGATCCAGTCGCGATCCGCCAGAACGATGACGTCAAGCGCGCCTATCTCGGCGATCAGCATGTGGTGACGCATCATGGCTGACACGCTGCTCGACGTCGACGGTATCGAAACCTGCTACGGCCTCTCCCAGGTGCTGTTCGGCCTGTCGCTGTCGATCAAGCCCGGCGAGATGGTCTCGCTGATGGGCCGCAACGGCATGGGCAAGACTACGACGATCCGCTCGATCATGGGCCTGACGCCGGCGCGATCAGGCGCGATCCGCTTTGGGGGCGCCGAGGTGCGACAGCTTCCGTCGTACAGAATTGCAAAACTCGGCGTCGGCCTCGTCCCTGAAGGACGCCAGATCTTCCCGAACCTCACCGTGCGCGAAAATCTCGTGGCCGCCGCCGCCGATCGCTTCGGCAGCCCGAATCCCTGGACGCTGGCTGCGATCTACGTGCTGTTTCCGCGCCTCGCCGAGCGTGCCTCCAACATGGGCAACCAGCTCTCCGGCGGCGAGCAGCAGATGCTCGCCATCGGCCGCGCGCTGATGACGAATCCAAAACTCCTGATTCTGGATGAAGCGACCGAAGGTCTCGCGCCGCTGATCCGCGAAGAGATCTGGAATTGCCTGTCGCTGCTCAAGAGCCGCGGACAGTCGATCCTGGTGGTCGACAAGAATGTCGATCACCTCGCCCGCATCTGCGACCGCCACTACATCATCGAGCGCGGCAAGACGGTGTGGAGCGGCACCTCCGACGAGCTGATGGCCGCGCCGGATCTTCAGCACAAATATTTGGGGATTTGAGCCCCGCCCTCTCCCCGTCATTGCGAACGCAGCGAAGCAATCCAGGAATGCGTCCGCGGAGACAGTCTGGATTGCTTCGTCGCAAGGGCTCCTCGCAATGACGAGTGGAGAAAGTGGGTGCTCTCACCAATAGATCCCATGCCGCTGCAGTTCGCGGATCACGCGCGCCTCGACCGAGGGCTGGCGGCGCTTTGGCTTGGCCGCTTCGGTCGTGCTGGATACCGGCGCTGCGGCTGACTGTGCAGGTGCGGTGGCAACCGGCGCAGTCGCGGCCGGCGCGGTCGTAGTCGTCGGCGTGGTGATCGCTGTCTGGATATTTGCCGGCGGCTTTGCTGCCGGAGCCTGTGTTGCCTGCGGCGCAACCGCTGTGGCCGGCTGCTCGGTTGCCTGCTGGTTCGGATTTGTTGCCGCCAAGCTCAGGCTCCGCGACCCACCGGCATGCACTTGCGTCGCCAGCAGCGACATCGCGGCAATCAGGATCAGCTTGCGCATGGAAATCCCCGTCATCTGGTCAATCCGCCTTACCTGATCGCGCCGGCCGATGGCTAACGCGCCAGACGGTGCGTGCCGATTTCGATCAGGGTGGACCGGCAGGAGAGGCGATAGATCAGACTGAACAACTGACTCAACATGATCGAACTCCATTGTTCATCATGGGCAGTAGTCTGCGCCCGCTTTCTTTCCGGGGATTTTCGCCGCTATCGGAAAATGGCTTCGTGGGGTGGGTTTGCGATGTCGTCGGAACCGGCGGGACGAAACGGCCTCACGCCGGTGTGAGCGCGACCTGCCGTCATTCAGGGGCGGTCCGCAGGACCGAACACCGGAATCTCGATGTTCCGGGTCTGGAGCTTTGCACCATCTCGGAAACGACGGCGCCCGCTGTTCAAAACACCTCGAAATATTCGCGGTGCTCCCAGTCGGTCACCTCGGCGAGGAAGCGATCGATCTCGGCGTTCTTGATGTGGGTGTAATAATCGACGAACTCAGGCCCGAGCTTTTCGCGGAAGAACGGATCGTCCTTGAGTGCGGAAACCGCATCGCGCAGCGATTTCGGCAGGAGCGGCGCCTTGGTCTCGTAGGGGGTATCGGCGGAGGGGCCCGGATCGAGCTTGCGGTCGACACCGTCGAGGCCTGAGAGAATCTGCGAGGCCATGTAGAGATAGGGATTGGCGGCAGGCTCGCCGATGCGGTTTTCCAGGCGCGTCGCCGCATCGCCGGCCGTCCCGAGCACGCGGATCATCACGCCGCGATTGTCGCGGCCCCAGATCGCACGGTCCGGCGCCAGCGAATAGGAGCGGTAGCGCTTGTAGCCGTTGATGGTGGGCGTGGTGAACACGGTGGAGGCGCGGGCGTGGTCGAGCAGGCCAGCCAGATACGCCTTGCCGAAGGCGCTGAGCGGCTCGCCGTCGTCCTTTGCCGTTTCCTTTGCCGTTTCCTTGGCCATGAACTGGTTCTCGCCAGTCGCGCGCGACACGATCGACTGGTGCAGGTGCCAGCCGCTCGCGAACACGTTCGGCAGTTTCGGCCGGCACATGAAGGTGGCGTGATAGCCATGCCGGCGCGCGATCTGCTTCACGGCGGAGCGGAACAGCACCATGTTGTCGGCCGGTTCGAGTCCTTTCCTCGGCGCGAAGGTGAACTCGCACTGGCTCGGCCCGAACTCGACCTCGACCGAGCGCAAGGGCAATCCGAGCGCGACGATGTCGCGGCGCAAAATCTCCAGCACCGGCTCCATCTGATCGAAGCGCTGCTCGGTGAGGTATTGATAGCCGTGGCTGAGCAGGCTCACCGAAGGCGGTGTGCCCGGTTGGCCTGCGTCTTCCGGGCGCATATGCGGGTCGTCGAGTCTAAAGATGTGGAATTCGACTTCGAGGCCCGCAACGAAATCGTAGCCGCGCATGCCGAGCTCATCGAGCACCTTGCGATAGAGCCCGCGGGTTGCGAACGGCACCGGACGGCCGTCGCCAAAATAGAGCTCGCACAGCACCCAGCCCGTCGCCGGCGCCCAAGGCAACACGCGGAAGGTGGTGGGATCGGCGACCATCAGCACGTCGGCCGCGCCCTCCATCTCCTTCATGCCGAAGCCGCCGCCTGAGGTGAACACCGGAAACACCGTGCGGTGCGAGGTGTCCTTGGCGAGCATGGTGGTGGTGATGGAGCAGCCGCTCTCCAGCGAGGCGAGAGCTTCGGCGGCGATGATGGTCTTGCCGCGCAAGATGCCGTGCTGGTCGGGAAAGGCGAGGCGAATGACCTCGAGGTTCTTTTCCTCGACGATGCGGCGCATGCGCTGCGCGGCGTCCTGCTGCTCATCCGACCACAGCCCATGCCGCGCGACGAAAGTCACTTCTCCACTCCTCTAGTCGTTCGACGCGAAGCTGCTGCAACGTACTCCGTCATTGCGAGCGTAGCGAAGCAATCCAGAGTCTCTCCGCGGGTGCATTTCTGGATTGCTTCGCTGCGCTCGCAATGACGAGGATAGGCCATCACGTTGACTCCGCTACCGTAGGGTGGGCAAAGCGTAGCGTGCCCACCGCGTGCCTATCGTCTGAAAGAAAGCATGGTGGGCACGGCGCTTTGCGCCTTTGCTCACCCTACGGGTTCGGTGCACGAAGGTCACTCCGCCGCCGTCAGCCGATGCACGTTGTCGGCAATCTCCTTCGGCACCGGTGCGGTCCATGGCGCGCCGCGGCGGCGCTTGACGTCGACTTCCATCCAATAGGTCTCCCAGCCCCGCGTCGGGCCGATGCCGTCCATGGTTGCCGGGCCCTGGATGCTGCGTGCGTTGGCTTCGTCCAGGAACAGCATCGGCTTCTCGCCACCCGACACCTTCTCGATCTCCTGCCGCAGCAGGCGGCGATATTGCACGATCGCCTTGTCGCTCTGGCCGAGATGCTCCTTGGTGCGGTCCTGGATCGCGCCCATCGATTCCACCGCCCACTGGTCGTGGACGTTGATGTCGGTGCCCATGCCGGTGTAGGTCGCGGTCTGCTGTTCGTGCGGATCGAAGCCGTAATCGTTGCTGCGGTTCTTGCGCGATTTGTAGTCGGGCAGCTCATAGAGCTCGAGCCGTTGGTCGCGCATCTTCTGCTTGTCGACCGCGTTGGCGTAGCTGGTGAAGATCGCGTACCAGTAGCAGTTCTCGTCATCGACCGGCACGTGCCACTGGGTGATCGTCATCTCCGTGCTCATGGGGATGACGAAGCCGTGCGGGAAGAGCTGATTGGTGACGCGCACATGGGTGCGCTCCTCGTCGATCTCGCGCAGCGCGATCAGCCTGAGGCCGTATTCGGTGTGCTCGACATTGATGATCGGGCGGTCATATTCGCGCAGGATTTTGGTCATCGGCAGGTCCGAGCCGGCCGAGGCGCCGCGGAATTGCTTGCCATAGGCGGTGGAGGTGTCCTCATCCTCGAAGAAGCGGTGCAGATAGGAGGCGTGCGCGGGATCGATGCCGACCTCCAGCGCCTGCAGCCAGTTGCAGGCCATGTGGCCCTTGAAGGCGAAGGTGTGGGAGCCGGGTGCGATGAAGCAGTCGATCTCGGGAAATGCCGGCGGCTCACCCTCGCCGAGAAAAGCCCAAAGGATGCCGCTCTTCTCCACCACGGGATAGGAGCGCTGGCGGATGTTCTGGCAGAGTTTTGAGTCCTTCGGCTCGGCCGGCGTCTCGATGCACTGGCCGGCGGCGTCGAACAGCCAGCCATGGAAGGCGCAGCGCAGGCCGCCATGTTCGAGCCGTCCGAAGGCGAGGTCGGCGCCGCGATGCGCGCAGTGGCGGTCGATCAGGCCGTAGCGCCCTCGCTCGTCGCGGAACAGCACCAGGCTCTCGCCGAGCAGTTTGACCGGACGGATCGGCCGCGCACCCTCCAGCTCGTCCACCAGCGCCGCCGGCTGCCAATAGCTCCGCATCAGCTTGCCGCAGGGATCCTTCGGACCAGTGCGGGTGATCAGGTCGTTCTGCTCCTGGCTCATCATGGCGCGTGCATCCTTGTGGAGGGCATTTGTTCGCCTATTGAACGAATGGGCGAATTATGACATGCCTTGGAGCGGCAGCAAGCACTATTTTGCAGGATTGTCCCGAAGCCATGCCCAAGCTGAAGCGCAGCGAGAGCGACGAGCGCGCGACGGATTTCGTCGAGAGCCTCGATCGCGGTCTGCGGCTGCTGCAGTGCTTCGGCGCCACGGCCGGCCCGATGACGCTGAGCGATCTCGCTCGTGCGGCCGATCTGCCGCGTGCCACGGCGCGGCGCATGCTGTTCACGCTGCAGCGCGGCGGTTACGTCTCCGGCGATGGCAAGCTGTTCTCGCTGACGCCGCATGTGCTGACGCTCGCCGCATCATATTTGCGCTCGAGTCAGATCATTGCCGTGCTGCAGCCCGTGCTCGATCGCATCGCAATCGCGGCGCAGGAAATCTCTTCGCTGGCGGTGCTCGATGGTGATGACGTCGTGTTCATCGCCCGCGGCGGTCCGACGCGGGTGTTTTCGGGCGGATTGGAGATCGGTTACCGGCTGCCGGCCTTTTGCACCTCGGTCGGCCGCGCAATGCTCGGCCAGTTCGACGATGCCGATCTCGCCGCGCGCCTGAAGGCGATGAACCGCGAGGCGCTGACGCCGCAGACGGAGACCGATCCGAAGGCGCTGCTGGCGCGCATCACCGCCGATCGCGCGCAGGGCTACTCGCTGGTCGACCGCGAAGCGGAGCCGCATTTCCGCTCGATCTCGGTCCCCGTCCGCCGTTACGACGGCGTGATCGTTGCCGCCATCAACATGGGCGCCCATGTCGACCGCGTGCCCGCTCAGGAACTGCTCGATCGCTTCCTGCCGCTGTTGCGCGACGGCGCGGAGGCGGTGCGTTCGCAACTGCTGTAGCTGCATTCCCGTTGCCTCGAAACCGGTGCTATAATGGGCGCAAGCACAAGAGACCAGGCAAGCACAAGAGACCAGGGAGGACGCCATGCACCATACCATGGTTCCCAGTGATCGCGTGGAGCACGTCGCCGTTTACGGACGCGACGGAACGAAGCTCGGCACGATCGAGCGACTGATGCTCGACAAAATGAGCGGAATGGTCGCCTATGCCGTGATCAAGACCGGCGGGCTGCTCGGCACCCGCAACCACTATCCTCTCCAGTGGAGCGCGCTGAAATACGATCCAAGCCGCCAAGCGTTCCAGATCGAGTTGACGCTGGACGATCTCAGCAGCGGCCCATGCGAGTTTGACGGCGACGCGTTTGACTGGGGCGACCGCTCGCGGCCCTATCCGCATCCGCATTACTGGTCGATCTAACCGCGTCGCAGCTCGTGTGGGACGGCCAAAGGTCGGGAGCACCACGCCCGATCAATTCCGGTTGCGCATCCAGTCGGCGAGGCCGGACAGCGCCTTGTCGAGATCGTGCCGCGCGGCACTATCCGCCACCGTCTCCTCCAGCGCGCCGCGCATGCAGGCCATCCAGGCGTCGCGCTCGGCATCGCCGATGGCAAAGCCGATGTGCCGCTGGCGCAGCCGCGGATGGCCCTTCTCGACCGAATACAGCCGCGGGCCGCCGGTCCATTCGGTGAGATAGCGCTTCAGCACGTCCCTGATCAGGCCGAGGTCGGCCGCATGCATCGCGCGGATGATTTTCGCCTCCGGCAACGTGTCCATGCGCTGGTAAAAGCGGTCGACCAGAAGCTCGATCGTGGCACCGCCGCCGATCCGCTCGAACATGGAAACTGCGACGTCGCTGTCGGTCATCATGGGTCCCAAGGCTTGCTGCTGGGCGTTGATATAGTGTTGCTGGAGGTCGCGCAAAATCCTCGTCGTCCCGGACAAGCGCAGCTCCCGACAACGCGCAGCGTTGTCTAGAGCGGAGCGCAGATCCGGGACCCATAACCACAGGAAGTTGCTTTGCGAAGACTCGTGGTTGCCTGCTCGCGCAACGACTTCTCCCTGGGGGTATGTGTCCCGGATCTGCGTGCGCTTGTGGCGCGCTTGTCCGGGACGACAGCGGAGAGTGTAGCTCTAGCGAGGTCCAAACGACCTACAGCGCCACGCTGCGCAATCCAAAACTGCGCGCTTCGTTCTGCAGCACTGGGCGCACCGCATCGATCAGCCGTGCGGACGCGGCATCGACGGAGAGGCCTGCGGTATCCACCACCGCCGTCGCGCGCGAATACAGCGGCTCGCGGCTCAAGAGGATGTTGCGCAGCTCGGCCATTGCGGAGCGATCGTCCGCCATCGGACGCAGATCGCCTTGGCGGCGGACGCGGGCCATGTGCTCTTCCGGCTCGGCCTTCAGCCAGATCGTGTAGAACGACGACAGGATCTGGTCGAAGGTCAGGGGCTCGGAGACGATGCCGCCGCCGGTCGCCAGCACCATCAGCTCGTTGCGCGCGAGCAGCTGCTGCAGCGCCGCCTGCTCCATGCGGCGAAAGCCTTCCTGGCCGTAGAGCGCGATGATCTCGGCGACCGAGAGCCCGTTCTGTTGCTCGACCTCCTTGTTGAGCTCGACAAAACTCCAGCCGATCTTCTTCGCCAGCATCCGGCCGAGCGTGGATTTGCCGGCGCCGCGCAGGCCGATCAGCGCAATGCCGCAGAACGGCGCGCGCCGCGGCGCTGACGCGCTGCCGCCGGCGAGCAGGTCTTTGGCCTGCGCGATCTGCGCTGGCGTTGCCTTACGCAGGAGATCGCGAAACATCTGCCAGTCCGGCGTCGGATCGGCGCTAGGAAGCAGGTCTTCGAGATGTGCGCCCATCGCATCGGAGACGCGGCGGAGCAGCACGATCGAGACATTGCCCTTGCCGCTCTCGAGCTGCGCGATGTAGCGCTCCGAAATTCCCGACACCTTGGCGAGCACTTTGCGCGACATGCCGCGCAGCGCGCGCATGGTGCGCACGCGCTGGCCGAGCTGTTCGAGAAATCGGGATTCGGCGTCGGGACTTTCGGTCATGAGGCTTCTTTAACGGATGTCCTGCGGCGCGGTTTAATGAAACATAGTGCCTGCTGGCATTGACAGCAAGCCGCCGTGGTGTCTTTCTATGAATTATAATTCTAAATTCGGGGAGGCGTCCGTGAGCGAGGGATCCTACAACGCGGTGACCTGGCTGCTCGACCGTAACGTCGAGGAGGGCAGGGGAGGCAAGCTCGTCTTCGACGATACCGTCTCGCGGCTCACCTATGGCGAGCTGCAGCGTGAGAGCCGCCGCGCCGCCAACATGCTGCGCCGGCTCGGCGTTCGCCGCGAGGAGCGCGTGGCGATGATCATGCTTGATACGGTCGATTTCCCGATCGTGTTCCTCGGCGCGATCCGCGCCGGCATCGTGCCGGTGCCGCTCAACACGCTGCTGACCGCCGACCAATACGCCTACATCCTCGCCGACTGCCGCGCGCGCGTGCTGTTCGTGTCCGAGGCGCTCTATCCCGTCATCAAGGACGTCGTCGGCCGCATGCCCGATCTCGAGCATGTCGTGGTCTCCGGCGCCAAGCAGAATGGCCACAAGCAGCTCGCCGAGGAGATCGCCGGCGAGAGCGATCAGTTCGCCACCGCCGCGACGCATTCCGATGAGCCGGCGTTCTGGCTGTATTCCTCGGGCTCGACCGGCATGCCCAAGGGCGTGCGCCATCTGCATTCGAACTTGCAGGCGACCGCCGACACCTACGCAAAACAGGTGCTCGGCATCCGCGAGAGCGACGTCTGCCTGTCCGCGGCAAAGCTGTTCTTCGCCTATGGTCTCGGCAATGCGCTGACCTTCCCGATGTCGGTCGGTGCCACGGTGATCCTGAACAGCGAGCGGCCGACACCCGCGCGCATGTTCGACCTGATGAATCGTTACAACCCCTCGATCTTCTACGGCGTGCCGACGTTGTTCGCGGCCATGCTCAACGACGAAACCATGAAGGCCGAGCGCTGCGGCAAGGCGCTTCGCATCTGCACCTCGGCCGGCGAGGCGCTGCCGGAATCCGTCGGCAACAGCTGGAAGTCGCGCTTCGGTGTCGACATTCTCGACGGCGTCGGCTCGACCGAGCTGCTCCACATCTTCCTGTCGAACGCGCCCGGCGACATCAAGTATGGCTCCTCGGGCAAGCCGGTGCCGGGCTATGCGGTGCGGCTCGTCAACGAGGCCGGCCAGGATGTGGCCGACGGCGAGGTCGGCGAACTCCTGGTCGATGCCCCCTCCGCGGGCGAGGGTTATTGGAATCAGCGTCACAAAAGCCGCCGCACCTTCGAGGGACCGTGGACGCGGACCGGCGACAAATATGTCAGGGATGCCGAGGGCCGCTACACCTTCTGTGGCCGCGCCGACGACATGTTCAAGGTCTCCGGCATCTGGGTCTCGCCCTTCGAGGTCGAGAGCGCGCTGATCACGCACCCGGCGGTGCTGGAAGCCGCCGTGGTGCCGGAAGCCGATCCCGAAGGCCTGCTGAAGCCGAAGGCCTTTGTCGTGCTGCGCCCCGGCGCAACGACGAACGATCTTCAGGAGATGCTGAAGGAGCACGTCAAGCAGAAGATCGGCCCGTGGAAATATCCGCGCTGGATCGATGTGGTGGACTCGCTGCCGAAGACGGCGACCGGGAAGATCCAGCGGTTCAAGCTGCGGGAAGGGGCGAATTGATGCTGGGTGCTGAGCGCACCGCACTCGCCGCGCCTTACCCTCCCCTGGAGGGGGAGGGTCGCTTCGCATGGAGCAAAGCGCAATGCGAAGCGGGGTGGGGTGATCTCTCCACGCGGGCACCGCATCCGTGGAGAGACTGTCACCCCACCCCGCTTCACATCTCGCTACGCTCGCTGTGAATCGACCCTCCCCCTCCAGGGGAGGGTGGGCATCTCGGCAGCGGCTAGGAATGGGAATTCGACCATGATCAACCTCACCCCCACCGGCTTTCTCAGCATCGGCGATGCCCGCCTCGAATACAAATGGCTCGCGCCGCTGAACCCGGACGCGCCCACCATCGTCATGCTGCATGAAGGTCTCGGCTCGGTCGGGCAGTGGGGCGACTTTCCGGACAAGCTTTGGCAAGCCACAGGCGCCGGCATCTTCGTCTATTCGCGCGCCGGCTACGGCCAGTCGAGCAAGGTGACGCTGCCGCGGCCGCTCGACTACATGCAGCGCGAGGCGCTGGATGTGCTGCCGAAGCTGCTCGACGCGATCTCCTTCAAGCGCGGCCTCCTGCTCGGCCATTCCGACGGCGCCTCGATCGCGACGATCTATGCCGGCGCGCATCAGGATCATCGCCTTAGCGGTCTCGTGCTGATCGCGCCGCATTACATCGTCGAGGACATCTCGGTGAAATCGATCTCTGCGATCAAGACCGCCTACGAGTCCACGGACCTCAAGGCAAAGCTCGCGCGCTGGCATCAGGATGTCGACAACGCCTTCTACGGCTGGAACGGCGCCTGGCTCGATCCAAAATTCCGCGACTGGGACATCTCGGAATATCTCGCCTACATCCGCGTTCCCGTCATGGTCCTGCAGGGCATGGACGACCAATATGGCACCCTGCGTCAGGTCGAGATTGCGCAGCAGGAGTGCTACTGCCCGGTCGACGTGAAAATCATTTCAGGCGCGGGGCATTCCCCGCATCGCGAGGCGCCGGCGGCGACGCTTCAGGCGATCGAGCAATTTGCGACAGCGGCTCTGCGCGACGATCAGGGACTGCAAGGACGTGCCGCATGATGGCGGTAGCGGCGTAACACGTCCAAGACCCGCCCAGACCGGAGCGGGCTCGCAGCATCAGCGCGTTCTTGGCCCCGCGGCCATGAAACAAAGTGCATGTGATGGCCGCTAGGGGCTAGACGCATTCAAAAAGATGCACTATTGTGCATCTAACGCTACGGCGAAAATGCATAATCAAGCTCAGGGGTGTGACCCATGGCCGGGGAAGATCGGCGCCTCGCAGGCGGCGCGACATTCATCGATTTCCAGACTGACCCGTCCCGCTACCGGCATTGGAAGCTCGCGGTCGATGGTGACGTCGCGACGCTGACCATGGACGTCGACGAGAATGGCGGCCTGTTCGAGGGCTATCTGCTCAAGCTCAATTCCTACGATCTCGGTGTCGACATCGAGCTCGCGGATGCGATCCAACGGCTGCGCTTCGAGCATCCCGAGGTGAAGGTCGTCGTGATGCGCTCGGCCAAGAACCGCGTGTTCTGCGCCGGCGCCAACATCCGCATGCTCGCCGGCTCCACCCACGCCCACAAGGTCAATTTCTGCAAGTTCACCAACGAGACCCGCAACGGCATGGAGGACTCCTCGGAGAATTCCGGCCAGCGCTTCATCACCGTGGTGAACGGCTCGGCGGCCGGCGGCGGCTATGAGCTCGCGCTTGCGACCGATCACATCATCCTCGCCGATGACGGCTCGTCCGCTGTTGCGCTGCCCGAAGTGCCGCTGCTCGCGGTGCTGCCCGGCACCGGCGGGCTGACACGCGTCGTCGACAAGCGAAAAGTGCGCCGCGACCACGCCGATTTCTTCTGCACCATCGAGGAGGGCGTGAAGGGCAAGCGCGCCGTGCAATGGCGCCTCGTCGACGAGATCGCGCCGAACTCGAAGCTCGAGGCCAAGATCACCGAGCGCGCCAAGGAATTCGCGGCCGCCTCGAAGCGCAAGGGCAGCGGCAAGGGCATCGCGCTGACGCCGCTCAAGCGCCTGATCGACGAGACCAGCATCCGCTACGGCTTCGTCACGGTCGACATCGATCGCACAGCGCGCATCGCCACCATCTCGATCAAGGCGCCGGAAGCAGCGCCGCCGACCGACATCGACGGCATGATGGCGCAAGGGGCGTCGTTCTGGCCGCTCCAGCTCGCGCGCGAGCTCGACGACGCCATTCTGCACTTGCGCATCAACGAGCTCGAGATCGCCATGCTGGTATTCAAGAGCCATGGCGACCGCGCCCACGTGCTTGCCAGCGACGCCTTCCTCGAAGCCAACAAGGCGCACTGGCTGGTCAACGAAATCAGGCACTACTGGAAGCGAGTGCTCAAGCGCATCGACGTCACCTCGCGCACGCTGGTGACGCTGGTCGAGCCCGGCTCCTGCTTTGCCGGCACGCTCGCCGAGCTCGTGTTCGCCGCCGACCGCTCCTACATGCTGATCGGCACGCGCCAGGGCGACAATCGCCCGCCGCCGTCGATCGAGCTGTCCGCGATGAATTTCGGCCCGTATCCGATGAGCCACGGCCTGACGCGGCTTCAATCGCGCTTCCAGGCCGATCCGTCCGACGTGGAGCGCGCGGAGGCGACGCTCGGCACCGCGCTCGACGCCGAGCAGGCGGAAGAGCTCGGTCTCGTCACCTTCGCGCTCGACGACATCGACTGGGATGATGAAGTCCGCGTCTTCCTGGAGGAGCGCGCCAGCTTCTCGCCCGACAGCCTCACCGGCATGGAAGCGAGCCTGCGCTTCGTCGGCCCCGAGACGATGGAATCGAAGATCTTTGCGCGCCTGACGGCTTGGCAGAACTGGATCTTCCAGCGCCCCAACGCTGTCGGCGAGGAAGGCGCACTGCGCCGTTACGGCAGCGGCCAGAAGCCGAAATTCGATATGACACGGGTGTAACGATTTTCCTGTCCCGGGTGCGGCGCAGCACGAAGTGATGCGACGCAGAACCGGGACCCAGACGGGCCAGAAAATGGGTCCCGGCTCTGCAGCGCACCGCTTCGCGCTGCGCAGCGTCCGGGACACGGGACAGACCAAGGAGCACGGCCATGAACATGAACATCATGAACGTCGACTACTCGACCAAGATTCCGAACAACGTGAACCTCGCCGAAGACCGTCAGGTGCTCAAAGCGCTGGAAGGCTGGCACCCCGGCTACATGGACTGGTGGAGCGACATGGGGCCCGAGGGCTTCCAGGAATCGCTGGTGTACTTGCGCACCGCTTACTCCGTCGATCCGCGCGGCTGGGCCAAGTTCGACTATGTCCGCATGCCCGAATATCGCTGGGGCATCCTGCTTGCGCCGCAGGAAGAGAACCGCGTCGTGCCGTTCGGTGAACATTATGGCGAGCCGGCCTGGCAGGAAGTCCCGGGCGAGCACCGTGCCATGCTACGCCGCCTGATCGTGATCCAGGGCGACACCGAGCCCGCCTCGGTCGAGCAGCAGCGCCATCTCGGCAAGACCGCGCCCTCGCTCTACGACATGCGCAATTTGTTCCAGGTCAATGTCGAGGAAGGTCGCCATCTCTGGGCGATGGTCTACCTGCTGCAAAAGTATTTTGGCCGCGACGGACGTGAAGAAGCGGATGATTTGCTGCGCCGACGCTCCGGCGATGCCGACGCGCCGCGCATGTTGGGCGCCTTCAACGAGGCGACGCCGGATTGGCTGTCCTTCTTCATGTTCACCTACTTCACCGACCGCGACGGCAAGATGCAGCTGCACTCACTCGCGCAGTCCGGTTTCGATCCGCTGTCGCGCACCTGCCGCTTCATGCTGACGGAAGAGGCGCACCACATGTTCGTCGGCGAGACCGGCATCACCCGCGTCGTGCAGCGCACTTGCGATGCGATGCGCGAAGCCGGCATCACCGACCCCACCGACATCGCAAGAGTCCGCGCGCTCGGCGTGATCGACCTGCCGACCATCCAGAAGAAGCTGAACCTGCACTACACGCTGTCGCTCGACCTGTTCGGCTCGGAGGTCTCGACCAATGCGGCCAATGCCTTCAATGCCGGCATCAAGGGCCGCTACCACGAGACCCAGATCGAGGACGACCACCAGCTCAAGAACGCCACTTATCCGGTGCTGAAGTTCATCAACGGCGAGATCAAGCTGGTCGACGAGCCCGCACTGACCGCGCTCAACATGCGCCTGCGCGACGATTACAGCCAGGACTGTGTCAAGGGCATGCTGCGCTGGAACAAGGTGATCTCGACCGCGGGCTACGACTACAAGCTGACCCTGCCCAATGTCGCTTTCCACCGCCACATCGGCGAGTTCAAGGATATCCACGCCACGCCCGACGGCATCCTGATCGACGAGGCCACCTGGGCGAAGCGCAAGGACGAATGGCTGCCGTCGACGAGCGACGGCGACTTCATCACCTCCCTGATGAAGCCCGTCACCGAAACCGGCAAGTTCGCCTCCTGGATCTCGCCGCCGAAGGTCGGCATCGACAACAAGCCCGGCGATTTCGAGTATGTGAAGATCGAGTCTTAAGGGCTGTAACGCCGACTCATACTCCATCGTCGTCCCGGACAAGCAAACGCCTGGCAACGCAGTTGCCAGGCGTTTGCGCAGATCCGGGACCCATAACCACAGAAAGAAGTCGTGTCGCTAGTTGCCAACTCCGAGCCTTCGCCAAACCAAATCCTGTGGTTATGGGTCCCGGATCAGCGCTCACTCTGGACAACGCTTCGCGTTGCCAAGAGTTCGCTTGTCCGGGACGACACATGCGTTTGAGGCGCGATAAAACGCCCCTCAACTATCCCACCCGCTCCCCTTGATCCCCGGGTTCGCATAGACGATGCCGCCATCGACCGCGATGGTCGCGCCCACCACGTAATCCCCCGCGCGCGAGGCGAGATAGATCGCGGCGCCCGCCATGTCCTCGTCGGTGCCGATGCGGCCCGCGGGCACGCGCGTTGCGACCTCGTCACCATGATCGCGCGCGGCGCGGTTCATGTCGGACTGGAACGGGCCCGGCGCGATCGCCGTGACCACGACATGGTCGGAGATCAGCTTCACCGCCATGCGCCGGGTCAGATGGATCAGCCCGGCCTTGCTCGCGGCATAGGAATAGGTCTCCATCGGATTGACGAAGATGCCGTCGATCGAGGCGATGTTGATCACCTTCGCCGGCCGTTCGGCGGAGGCTGCCGCGCGCAAGGGGCCGGCCAGCGCCTTGGTCAGGAAGAACGGCGCCTTCACATTCAGATTCATCACCTTGTCCCAGCCGCTTTCGGGGAATTCGTCGAACGCCGCGCCCCAGGCCGCGCCGGCATTGTTGACGAGAATGTCGAGCTTCGGCTCGCGCTTCCCAAATTCGCTGGCCAGCAGCTCGGCGCCGGCAACCGTGGAGATGTCGATCGGCAGCGCGATGCATTCGCCGTCATATCGCGCGGTGAGCTCCTTCGCGGTCTCCTCGCACGGCCCCGCCTTGCGCGCGGTGATGTAGACCTTTGCCGCACCGGCGCTGAGAAATCCCGCCGCGATCATCTTGCCGATGCCACGCGAGCCGCCGGTCACGAGCGCGACGCGGCCTTTGAGCGAGAACAGATCGTTGAACATGGTGCCTCCCTTGGGTTGCCATCGGTTGTGAGCGGGGCGAGGAGGGGAGTCAATCTTCGTCGTTTTCGATTGTAGCGCGACGCCGCATCAACCCACTCGGTGTCGTCCCGGCGAAGGCCGGGACCCATAACCACAGGGAAAGGTTTGGCGAAGACTCCTCGTTCGGTACGGCTTCCGCTCACAATCGATGGATCACGCGGTATGGGTCCCGGCCCCCGTGCGCAATTGCGCACTAGGCCGGGACGACGATGACGGGTTGATGCTACGCCGCCGCAATCCTGCGAAATCCGTTCCACATCGCGGTCGCGGCGCCCGAGGTCAGCACCGGCAGAATCCGCCTGTCCTGGTAGTTGCCGTTGAGCGAGACGCGCGGCAGCGCGGTCATGTGGCCGGCGTTCTCGGCGAACAGCATGCCGGGCCGCGTCGTCACCGCGGTCTTGAATCCGGCTGCCGCAGCGAGCGCGAATTCGCGCTCACCGGCCGCTTCACGGTCGCCATAGGGATAGGCAAAATGCAGCACGGGGCGCTCCAGCGCCTGTTCGATCCGTGCGCGGCTCATCGCCATTTCCTGCGTGGCGATCTCCTCCGTCTGTTTGGCGAGATTGCTATGGCTGATGCTGTGCGCGCCGATCGTGACCAGGGGATCGGCGGCCAACCTCTTCACCTCGTCCCAGGACAGACAGAGGCTGCGGCACAGCGCTTCCATGTCGACGTCATGCTTGGTGCAGAGCGCCTCGATCTCGCGCTTGAGGTCATGTTCGTTCGGCAGCGCGCGCAGCCAGTCGTGCAGGCGGTCGAACGCCGCCTGCTTGGCCGCAAGCGTCGTCGCATCGAGCCGCAACGCGGACTTGCCGATCTGCACGTCAATGTGCTCGGCCTTGGCGATTATGGCTTCCAGCGCCGTCCACCACAGACGTCCGTTGCCCTCGGCAAAATCGCTTGCGACATAGACCGCCAAAGGCGCGTCAAATTCGCGCAGCACCGGCAGCGCATAGTCCAGATTGTCGCGATAGCCGTCGTCGAGCGTGAAGGCGGCGAACCGGCGGGCGAACCGGCCCTGCGCCAGCCGCTCATGCAGCTCGTCCATGCCGACGATGTCGATGTCGCGCGAGCGCAAATGGCACAGGGTCGCGCGCAGGAAATCGGGGGTGACTTCGAGATGCCGGTTCGGCTGGAACGCAGCCTTACGGGCCGGCCGCACGTGATGCAGCATGAAAATGGCACCGACGCCCGACAAGAGCGGGCGCAACAGATGGTGCGCCCCGCTGAAATAGAGTGCTTCCAGCCCGGCGCGGATGACGTTGTTGCGGAGTTGTTTCATTGCAGGCTGGCGGACCCCCGGGCATTCCGCCCACAACTTACGGACGGACCCTTGAAGAAAAAGTTATTCCGGTTGTCCACCCAGGGCCTCCACAAGGGCACCATTTCCGGTTTGACAGCCTGCCAAGGGTTTGTTTTGTCTCCGGTTCCAGAGTTCGGGTCGTCGAATGCAGAAGCTTTTCAGGTGGGCCAGCAAATGGTGGCCGGGGCTGATTCCCCTGGCCGTCATGTGGGGATTTGCGGCCTGGAATAACACCTTGCCGGTCGAGGCGGACCTGTCGGCCCGCAGCTCGGCGGCGCTGAAGGATACCGTTTTGGACAAGACCAGGATCGCGGTCGACGGCCGCGACGTCAGCCTGGCCGCGGATGCCTTCTCCGAGGAGGGGCGCCGCGACGCCGTGATGGCGGTCGAAACCGTCCCCGGCGTGCGGCTGGTCGACGATCGGACCCGCCTTGTTCCTGAGGCCAAACCCTTCGTCTGGAATGCCGAACGTGATGTGGTGCGGGTGACCCTGTCGGGCTCCGCGCCGCTGCCCTCGATGCGGGCGCGGCTGACCGAGGCGGCGCGCAAGGAAGTTGTCGGCGTCGAGGTGGCCGATCAGATGGGTCTGGCGCGCGGTGCGCCGCCACGGTTCGAGGCTGCCGCGACGTTGCTGCTCGATCAGATCGGCAAGCTCAAGGACGGCAAGATCACGATCACGGACACCAAGGTCAATCTGTCGGGCATGGCGCGCGAGCTCGGCGGTCGCGAGGCGATTGCGGCCGCGCTGAAGAACCTGCCCGAGGGTTTTTCGATCGCCGCCAACGACGTCAGGGCGCCGCCCTACATCTTCCAGGCCTACAAGGATCCGGTGGCCGCGACGGTGACGCTGACAGGCTACGTTCCGGACAACACCATCCACGCCGCGATCGCAACCAGCGCCTCGCGGAAGTTCTTCAACGAAAAGGTCGTCGACAATCTCAAGGCCAGCATCGGCGCGCCCGGCGCCTTCAACACCGCCGTGGTCGCAGCGCTCGGCGCGCTGTCTCGGCTGTCCACCGGCACGCTCGTGGTCTCGGATCGCGAGGTGAAGCTGTCGGGCGATGCGCTCTACGAGGGTGCCGCCAATGACATCCGCGCGGGGCTCGGCAAGGACTTTCCGAAGAACTGGCAATACAAGCCGGAGATCACGGTGAAGCCTGCCGCAGGCCCCGTCGACGGCACCGTGTGCCAGCAATTGTTCTCGGACCTCCTGGCCAAGGGCAAGATCCGCTTCGCGGCGAAGCGCGCCGACATCGATCCGGATTCCGCCGGCATTCTCGACCATCTGATCGAGACGGCGTTGCGCTGCCCCACCACCAATATCGAGGTCGTCGGGCATACCGATGCCGACGGCGAGGACTCCTTCAACCAGGCTCTCTCGGAGAAGCGCGCGCAGGCGGTGATCGATTATCTGGTCAAGGCCGGCCTGCCTGCCAGCCGCTTCACTGCGGTTGGCCACGGCAGCACGCAGCCCCTCGCCGGCAACGACACCGACGAGGGCAAGGCGCAGAACCGCCGCATCGAATTTCTGGTGAGGTGACGATGCCCTATCTCGTCTCGTTCCATATGGGCTGGCTGATCGGCTCGCTGTTGCTGGGCTTCTGCATGGGCTGGATCTCGGTGGTCCAGCGCGGCAACGGCACCTCGAAGGTGACCGCGCGGTGGCTCGCCGCGCTTGCCGCGGGTCTGGTCGCAGCGTCGTTGGCGCATGTGGTCCCCGGCCGTTTCGGCTACTGGCTCGACCTCGGCCTGATCATGTTCGCATGCTATCTCGTGGGTTGCGCCATCGGTGCATGGCTACGCGACCGGGTGGTCTCGCGAAGCGCACCGCCGGCTGCGCTGTGATGTTGCCGTGCACCCTCACTCCCAGGCATGAGGTGCGCGTCCGCCGCGGCCTTTCGGCACATCAGAAATCCGTGACCAGCCGCTTCGATGCCCCCCTTTCAACGGGCCGGCGCGCCCCATAGATTGACGTCGGCTTAAGCCGTGACGGAACATTGTGCGGTTGAAATCATCAAAACTTCATGGCGTCTGCGCAGGATTGCCAAGGAGATTCGCGTCAAGCCTTGCCGCCGAAAGCGCCAAACCGTGCACCAGGAGCCCGCAACCCTGCCTAAAATATTGAAGGCACGTGTTTTTGTTCGAATTGGCGAATTCCACTTCGTCCCAAAACGCGCTAGTGGAGGGGCAGGGGGCATGCGCGATGCCGGAGCCGGCGGCGAGGGGTCGTTGGGTGCCTGTGCGTCGTTCGCCTGTCCGCCGGCCACCCTGGCCGCTGAAGCGTTGTTCGAGGTCTAGATGCTGGAAGCCATACGCAGGGCGATGACGTTTCTGCGCCAGAAGCAAGTCCTGCATAAGCTTGGAGTTGTGATCAGCGTCGCGGTCATCGGCATCGCTTGCTATGTGCTCTACCACATGCTGCGCGGCATCGATCGCAACGAGGTTCTCGAGGCGATCAAGAGCACCGAGCCGAGCCAGATTGCGATGGCGGCGCTGTTCGTGGCTGCGGGCTATTTCACCCTGACCTTCTACGACCTGTTCGCCACGCGCGCGATCGGGCACACCCACGTGCCCTACCGGATCAACGCGCTCGCCGCCTTCACCAGCTATTCGATCGGCCATAATGTCGGCGCCAGCGTCTTCACCGGCGGCGCGGTGCGCTACCGCATCTATTCGGCCTATGGACTGAACGCGATCGACGTCGCAAAAATCTGCTTTCTTGCCGGCCTGACCTTCTGGCTCGGCAATGCCGCCGTGCTCGGCCTCGGCATCTCCTACCATCCGGAGGCCGCCGCCGCGATCGACCAGCTGCCGCCCTGGCTGAACCGGACGCTGGCGATGATGATCATCGTGGGGCTGGTCGCCTATGTGGTCTGGGTCTGGACCCAGCCGCGGGTGGTCGGCCGCGGGCCCTGGACCGTGGTGCTGCCGGGCGGCCCGCTGACGCTGCTCCAGATCGCGATCGGCATCGTCGATCTCGGCTTCTGCGCGCTCGCGATGTACGTGCTGGTCCCGGACGAACCCAATCTCGGCTTCGTCGTGGTCGCGGTGATCTTCGTCTCGGCGACATTGCTCGGCTTTGCCAGCCATTCGCCCGGAGGCCTTGGCGTGTTCGACGCCGCCATGCTGGTCGGCCTCTGGCAGATGGACCGTGAGGAGCTTCTGGGCGGGATGCTGCTGTTCCGCGTCCTCTATTATCTGTCCCCCTTCGTCATATCTGTAATCTTGCTGACGTTTCGCGAAGTTATCATCGGCGCACGTTCGAAGCGCTTGCAGCAGGCGGCGCTCAAGCTCGATCCCGGCCCTGCGCGTGAGGCCGCTTATGTGAGAGAGCGCAGCGACAGCGGCGCCTGACCGGCGCAAGCCTTTAAGGAGAAGGCCTCCCCGATGGCGATCGACGCCCCATCTTCTCCCAACACCCAGCCCTGGTCCGATCGGCTGCGGCACTCGACCATCATTTTGATCGCTGCGGCGCTGGCGCTGTCGCTGGTGGTCTCGCTGGGCGAATTGTCGGCGCTTCACGCCGCGATCGTGTTCCTCTGCATCGCAGCCGCGGCGCTGATCCCATGGCGCCTGCACGATCCCACAGCCTCGCGCGATGACGTCAGGCGCATCAACCCGGTCGAGAGCGCGGCGGTGGCCGCCGTCGTCGCCGGCATGCCGGATCCTGCGGTGCTGCTCGACCGTGCCGGCCGCGTCATCCATCTCAATGCCGCCGCCGCCCAGCTTGCGCCGGCGCTGCGCAGGAACGAGCTCGCCCAGTTCGCGCTGCGCTCGCCGGAAATCATCACGGCCTTGCGCGAGGCGATCGCGACCACCGAGCCGCGGCGCGCGACATATCTCGACCATGTTCCGGTCGATCGCTGGATGGAGCTCATGATCACGCCGGTGCCGGTGCCGACCACCTTCGGCGGCGCCGACAAATGCATGCTGATGACCTTCCACGACCAGACGCCGCTGCGCCGGGTCGAGGAGATGCGGGCCGACTTCGTCGCCAATGCCAGCCACGAGCTGCGCACGCCGCTCGCCGCGCTGTCGGGCTTCATCGACACGCTCCAGGGCCAGGCCAAGGACGATCCAAAGGCGCGCGAGCGCTTCCTCGGCATCATGCACAATCAGGCCACCCGTATGGCGCGCCTGATCGACGATCTGCTGTCGCTGTCGCGCGTCGAGCTGTCGGCCCATGTCCGCCCCGACACGCTGGTCGACCTCTTGCCGATCATCCTCCAGGTCGCCGACGGGCTCGAGCCGCTGGCGCGGGAACGCCAGGTCGATGTCGAGACCGATCTGCCGGAAGCCCCCGTGATGATCGCGGGCGACCGCGAGGAGCTGCTTCGCCTGTTTGAGAACCTGATCGAGAATGCGCTCAAATACGGCGCCTCGGGCGGACGCGTCATCGTGTCGCTGACGTCAAGCGCGGCCACTGATGGAGCTCAGGAAATCCGGGCCATCGTCCGGGATTTCGGTCCGGGCATCGCACCGGAGCACCTGCCCCGGCTGACCGAGCGCTTCTACCGGGTCGATGTCGGCGACAGCCGTTCGCAGGGTGGAACCGGGCTCGGATTATCGCTGGTGAAACATATTCTTAACCGTCATCGCGGCCGGCTCCTGATCGAAAGCGTACCCAAACAGGGCGCCACTTTTACCGCTTGTTTTCCCCAGGCCAGGCCTCCGGCTTCGACGTGAAAATCATGCGATTTCAATCGCTTGAGGGTGTCATCCAGCTGTCACGAAACCTTCGTAAAAGCACAGCCGACCGCTCCTAAAGGGGCGGCGCGGGGAGCGCGATCGGGCGCGGATGGCGCTTCGCTCCCCTGTATGGAGACCAGCATGAATTTCCTCAAAACTATCGTCGCTGCCGGCTTGGTCGCCGCATCGACGACGGCGGCGTTTGCAGCCGACATCACGGGTGCCGGTGCGACATTCCCGTTCCCGATCTATTCGAAGTGGGCTGACGCCTACAAGAAGGAGACCGGCAACGGTCTGAACTACCAGTCGATCGGCTCGGGTGGCGGCATCAAGCAGATCCAGGCCAAGACCGTGACCTTCGGCGCCAGCGACGCGCCGCTCAAGGCCGAGCAGCTCGAGAAGGACGGCCTCGTCCAGTGGCCGATGGTGATGGGCGCCATCGTCCCCGTCGTCAACCTCGAGGGCGTGAAGCCCGGCGAACTGGTGTTCGACGGCGAGACGCTGGCCAACATCTATCTCGGCAAGATCACCAAGTGGGACGACGCCGCGATCAAGAAGCTCAATCCGAACGTGAAGCTGCCCGCGGAGGCGATCACCGTGGTCCGCCGTTCGGACGGTTCGGGCACCACCTTCAACTTCACCAACTACCTCTCCAAGGCCAGCGCGGACTGGAAGAGCAAGGTCGGTGAGGGCACCGCGGTCGAGTGGCCGGTCGGCGTCGGCGCCAAGGGCAACGAAGGCGTGTCGGGCAACATCAGCCAGACCAAGAACTCGATCGGCTATGTCGAGTACGCCTATGCCAAACAGAACAAGCTGACCTACACCGGTCTCGTCAACAAGGCCGGCAAGCCGGTGCAGCCGACCGTCGAGGCCTTCCAGGCCGCCGCCTCCAACGCCGATTGGGCCAAGGCTCCCGGCTATTACGTCATCCTGACCGACCAGCCCGGCGACAAGTCCTGGCCGATCACGGCGGCGACCTTCATCCTGATGCACAAGTCTGCGACGGACAAGGCTGCCTCCCAGGAAGCCATCAAGTTCTTCCGCTGGGCCTTCAAGAACGGCGGCAAGGCGGCTGAAGAGCTCGACTACATCCCGATGCCGGACAGCGTCGTCCAGCTGATCGAGAAAACCTGGGCTGCCGAGATCAAGAGCTGAAGCGAATGGCCCGGACGCGCTGCAGCGTGAAACGCTGCTGCGCGGCGCCGGGACCTACAAGAACCGGGCCCCGGATCAGCGTCGCACCGCTTCGTAGCTCGCGCCGTATCCGGGGCACAACTCCGGCAACAAGCGTATATAGAACGGGTACAGGGGATCGGCGTGGCAGAGATGGCTGTTCAGAGCGATGTAATCGACGACGCCGGACCGTATGACCGCGCCAAGGCCTTGAGCGCGTTCAAGCTCGGCGACGTCACCTTCTACTGGATCACGCGGCTGTCCGCGATCTCGGTGCTGCTGATCCTCGGCGGCATCATCATTTCGCTGATCGTCGGCGCCTTCCCCGCGATCAAGGAATACGGCCTGTCGTTCCTGTGGACGCAGCGCTGGGCGCCCTCGGCCGATCCGCCCGTGCTCGGCGCGCTCGGGCCGATGTACGGCACGCTCGTCACCTCCTTCATCGCGATGCTGATCGCCATTCCGGTCGGTCTCGGCATTGCGATCTTCCTCACCGAGCTCTGCCCGCAATGGCTGCGCCGCCCGATCGGCATGGCGATCGAGCTGCTCGCCGGCATTCCCTCGATCATTTACGGCATGTGGGGCTTCTTCGTGCTGGGCCCGTTCCTGGCCAACACCTTCCAGCCCTTCATGATCCGCGTCTTCGACGGCGTTCCGGTGCTGGGGGCGATCTTCGCAGGTCCTCCGTCCTATCTCAGTCTGTTCAATGCCGCGCTGATCCTCGCCATCATGGTGCTGCCCTTCATCACCTCGATCTCGGTCGACGTGTTCAAGACGGTGCCGCCGGTGCTGAAAGAGGCCGCCTACGGCGTCGGCTGCACCACTTGGGAAGTCGTCCGCAGCGTGGTGATCCCCTACACCCGGGTCGGCATCATCGGCGGCGTCATGCTGGCGCTGGGCCGCGCGCTCGGCGAGACCATGGCGGTGACCTTCATCATCGGCAACTCGTTCCGAATCTCCTCGTCGATCTTCGCGCCGGGCACCACGATCTCGGCGGCGATCGCCTCCGAGTTCGCCGAGAGTGACGGCCTGCACCAATCCGGCCTGATCCTGCTCGGCCTGCTCCTGTTCGTGCTGACGTTCTTCGTGCTCGCGGCCGCGCGGCTGATGCTGCTGCGTCTGGAACAGAAAGCGGGGAAGTGACATGAACCCGATTTACGCACGCCGTCGCCGCACCGACATCGTCATCCGCGGGCTCTGCATCGCTGCCGCCGCCTTCGGCGTCACCTGGCTCGCGCTGATCCTGATCACGCTGCTCTACAACGGCCTTAGCGGCCTGAACCTCCAGGTCTTCACCGAGAACACGCCGCCGCCCGGCGCGTCCGAAGGTGGCCTGCTCAACGCCATCGTCGGCTCGCTGATCATGACCGTGCTCGGCGTCGGCATCGGCGCGCCGCTCGGCCTATTCGCCGGCACCTATCTCGCCGAATACGGCCGCAACGACAAGCTGACCTCGGTGATCCGCTTCATCAACGACATCCTGTTGTCGGCGCCCTCGATCATCATCGGCCTGTTCATCTATGGCGCGGTGGTGGTGCCGATGCGCGGCTTCTCCGCGATCGCGGGTAGCCTCGCGCTCGCCGTCATCGTCATTCCGGTGGTGCTGCGCACCACCGAGGACATGCTGCTCCTGGTGCCGAACGCGCTGCGCGAGGCGGCTTCCGCGCTCGGCCTGCCGCGCTCGCTGGTGATCAAGCGCATCGCCTACCGCGCCGCGCGCTCCGGCCTCATCACCGGCGTGCTGCTCGCCACCGCCCGCGTCGCCGGCGAGACCGCGCCGCTGCTGTTCACCGCGCTGTCGAACCAGTTCTTCAGCCTGGGCCTGAACAAGACGATGGCCAACCTGCCCGTGACCATCAACAATTTCGTGCAGAGCCCCTACGCCTATTGGAAGCAGCTCGCCTGGAGCGGCGCACTGCTGATCACGCTCACCGTGCTCGCCCTGAACATTGGCGCCCGCATCCTCGGTGCCGAGAGGACCGCAAAATGACTGACCTGTCCGTATCCGTGAGTTCCAACGCTCACCTGGCCTCGCATCCGCTGCCGGAAGCGCCCGCCAAGGTGACGGTACGCAACCTCAACTTCTATTACGGCGAGCACCATGCGCTGAAGAACATCAACCTGACGCTCGGCACCAACCGCGTCACGGCGTTCATCGGCCCGTCGGGCTGCGGCAAGTCGACCCTGCTGCGCATCTTCAACCGGATGTACGATCTCTATCCGGGTCAGCGCGTCACCGGCCAGCTGATGCTCGACCAGACCAACATCCTCGACCCCAAGCTCGACCTCAATCTGCTGCGCGCCCGGGTCGGCATGGTGTTCCAGAAGCCGACGCCGTTCCCGATGACGATCTACGAGAACATCGCCTTCGGCATCCGCCTCTACGAGAAGATCTCGAAGTCGGAGATGGACGATCGGGTCGAGAAGGCGCTGCGCGGCGGTGCGCTGTGGAACGAGGTCAAGGACAAGCTCAACGCCTCGGGCCTGTCGCTTTCCGGCGGCCAGCAGCAGCGCCTCTGCATCGCCCGCACGGTCGCGGTGCGGCCTGAAGTGATCTTGTTCGACGAGCCCTGCTCGGCGCTCGATCCGATCTCGACCGCCAAGGTCGAAGAGCTGATTCAGGAACTGTCCGAAAACTACACGATCGCGATCGTCACCCACAACATGCAGCAGGCGGCGCGCGTCTCCGACAAGACCGCCTTCATGTATCTCGGCGAGCTGATCGAGTTCGACGACACCAGCAAGATCTTCACGTCGCCGAGCGACCGGCGTACGCAGGATTACATCACCGGCCGGTTCGGCTGAGGAGACGGGACATGGGTACTGAACATACCGCAAAGGCCTTCGACACCGACCTCCAGGAGCTCACCCGCCTGGTCGCCGAGATGGGCGGCATCGCCGAGCGCATGATCGTCGATTCCGTCGACGCGCTGATCCGCCGCGACGTCGCGCTCGGCCAGCGCGTCGTCACCACCGACGCCGAGCTCGACGCGCTGCAGAAGCGCATCGAGGAGCGCGCCGTGCTCACCATCGCCCGCCGCCAGCCGATGGCGGTGGATCTGCGCGAGATCGTCGGCGCCATGCGCGTTGCCACCGATCTCGAGCGCATCGGCGACCTCGCCAAGAACATGGGCAAGCGCGTTGCGGCGCTGGAGACGGACTTCCATCCACTCAAGCTGTTCCGCGGCCTGGAGCACATGACCGACCTCGTGCAGCAGCAGGTCAAGTCGGTGCTGGACGCCTATGCTGCGCATGATCTGCCGGCGGCAATGGCGGTGTGGAAGGGCGATGAGGAAGTCGACGCCATCTGCACCTCGCTGTTCCGCGAGCTCCTCACCTACATGATGGAGGATCCGCGTAACATCTCGTTCTGCATCCATCTGATGTTCTGCGCCAAGAACATCGAGCGGATCGGCGACCACGCCACCAACATCGCCGAGACCGTGTTCTACATGATCGAGGGACAGGCGATCACCGACAAGCGGCCGAAGGGCGATATGACGACCTTCGCCACGACGGTACCGAATACCTGAGGGAGCGACGACAACATGGGCGCACGCATCATGGTGGTTGAGGACGAGGAAGCTCTCACCGAGCTTCTCCGTTACAACCTCGAAGGCGACGGCTATGACGTGGAGACGGTGATGCGTGGCGACGACGCCGACACCCGCCTCAAGGAACACATCCCGGATCTGATCGTGCTCGACTGGATGCTGCCGGGACTGTCCGGCATCGAGCTGTGCCGGCGGCTGCGCACCCGTCCCGAGACCAAGCAGCTCCCGATCATCATGCTCACCGCGCGCGGCGAGGAGAGCGAGCGGGTGCGGGGTCTTGCGACCGGCGCCGACGACTACATCGTCAAGCCGTTCTCGGTGCCGGAGCTGCTCGCGCGCGTGAAGGGCCTTCTGCGGCGCGCAAGCCCGGAGCGGCTCGCCACCGTGCTCGCCTATGGCGACATCGAGCTCGATCGCGACAAGCGCCGCGTGGCGCGCTCGGGCCGGCCGATCGATCTCGGCCCGACCGAATATCGCCTGCTGGAGTTCTTCCTGGAGCATCCCGGCCGCGTGTTCTCGCGCGAGCAGCTGCTCGACAGCGTCTGGGGCCGCGACATCTATATCGACGAGCGCACCGTCGACGTCCATATCGGACGCCTGCGCAAGCTGCTCAATCTCGGCCGCGAGCAGGACCCGATCCGCACCGTCCGCGGCGCGGGTTATGCGCTGGATGATCGGTTTGCGAAGGCGGAGCAGACGTAAGGGTTTGGCGGGGGGCTTTAGCAGGCTACTGCCACACCCTCACTGTCGTCCCGGACAAGCGTAAGCGCAGATCCGGGACCAATAGCCACAGAGAGTGATTGTTGCGCGAAAAAGGTAACTCCGAGTCCCCGTAACCACAGCTTGCGGTGGCTATGGGTCCCGGATCTACGCGCGCTTGAGGCGCGCTCGTCCGGGACGACATCGGATTTGTTGCGCCGTCATCGCGTGACGGCTGCCGTTTCGATCTCAGAACAAACTCACCGCGTGCTCGGCTTGGCCGGCGCGCGCCGGCGATCCGCGGCCGGCTGATAGGCGACGCGCGAGTGCTGGGCACAGTAGGGCAGGCCGGACAGCGCCCTGCCGCCGCAGAAGAAGAAATCCGGGCTCGAGGGATCGCCGACCGGCCAGTGGCAGGTTGCCTCGTTCAATTCCAGCAGCGACAGCCGCTGGCTCATCGGCACCACGTTGTCGTAGGTGACCGGTTCGGCCTCCACCTCGACTTCGAAGGCCTGCGCCAGCGCGGTGTTGCCGCGCGAGATCGGCCGGGTCACCCGCATCATGTGCTGTGCTGGGCGCGCCTTGCGCGGCCGCGGCGCGGCCGAAGATGGGCTCTTGGCGCGGCCCGACAGGCCGAGCCTGTGCACTTTGCCGATCACGGCATTGCGGGTCACATTGCCGAGCTCGGCCGCGATCTGGCTGGCCGAAAGTCCGGCCTCCCAGAGCTTTTTCAGCTGCTCGACGCGATCGTCGGACCAGGTCAAAACCGTCATTGCACCCTTTCCCTCGCTGCGCGCCGCCATCCTGGGGCCTCACAGCGAATGCCTAAGCCTTGAAAAACCCGTGCCGCCAGAATCCCTTAAGGCTCGCCGGGCGCGCTACTGACGCCCGAACGTTTACGCCGGTACATGAGGACTTAGAGGATCAGAACCGCTGCACGAGATGTCGTATCTGACAGGCCAAACGCTACAATATGGCGTGACTCCCGCGCAAGAGTCCGCCGACTCGCTTCCACATGTTCCGTGGTGAAAACCCCGCAAA
Source organism: Bradyrhizobium genosp. SA-3 (assembly GCF_004212635.1). Classification (GTDB taxonomy): domain Bacteria; phylum Pseudomonadota; class Alphaproteobacteria; order Rhizobiales; family Xanthobacteraceae; genus Bradyrhizobium. Next base: position 44,594 of record NZ_PSRT01000013.1, read on the forward strand.
ATCGGCACCGCAAGACTACGGATTCAGCGTTTCGCGAGGCTTTCCAGGCGGCATTGACACCGGTCTTGCCAAGCATAAGATAGTGGCGCGTGCCGCCCTTAAAAGGCGGCACGTTTCGTTTTCCGGACCGGTCAATGGTGCGCTGCGCAAGGCACGCCAGGCAGGTCTCAACATCCAAATGCAACATCCAAGTGATGGTCATGACCAACAGCGCCGCGCCGCATCTGCTTCCCGTTTTCGCCAGGGCCGACCTTGGTTTCGAGCGCGGCGAAGGCTGCTGGCTGATCGCGACCAATGGCGATCGCTATCTCGATTTCACGTCGGGCGTTGCGGTGAACGCGCTCGGCCATGCCCATCCCGCGCTGGTCAAGGCATTGCAGGAGCAGGCGACCAAGCTCTGGCACATGTCGAACCTGTTCCAGAGCCCGGATGGCGAACGGCTTGCAACGCGTCTGTGCAACGAGAGTTTCGCGGACTTCGTGTTCTTCTGTAATTCTGGCGCCGAAGCGCTGGAATGCGTAATCAAGGTCGTGCGGCGCTATCACGCCGCAAAAGGCCATCCCGATCGCTATCGCATGATCACCTTCGAGGGCGCCTTCCACGGCCGCACGCTGGCGACGCTGGCTGCGACGGGCTCGGCAAAATATCTCGAAGGTTTCGGCCCGCCGATGGACGGCTTCGACCAGGTCCCGCATGGCGATATCGAGGCCGTGAAGAAGGCGATCGGTCCGCAGACCGCCGGCATCCTGATCGAGCCGATCCAGGGCGAGGGCGGTGTGCGTTCGTCGACGCCCGCCTTCCTCAAGGCGCTGCGTCAGCTCTGCGACGAGAAGGGCCTGTTGCTCGCGTTCGACGAGGTGCAGACCGGCATGGGCCGCACCGGCGATCTGTTCGCGCATCGCCGTCTTGGCGTCACGCCCGACGTGATGTCGCTGGCGAAGGCGCTCGGTGGCGGCTTTCCGATCGGTGCTTGCCTCGCGACTGCGGAAGCGGCCTCCGGCATGACACCCGGCTCGCACGGGTCGACGTTCGGCGGCAATCCGCTCGCGATCTCCGCTGCGAACGCCGTGCTCGACGTCATGCTCAAGCCCGGCTTCTTCGACCACGTGCAGAAGATGTCGCTGCTGCTCAAGCAGAAGCTCGCCTCCGTGATCGATCGCCATTCTGATGTCGTCAGCGAAGTCCGTGGCGAGGGTCTCCTGATCGGCATCAAGGCGGTCGTGCCTTCGGGTGATCTCGTTGCCGCCTTGCGCCACGAAAAACTGCTCACCGTCGGCGCCGGCGACAATGTCGTGCGCTTCCTGCCGCCTCTGATCGTCACCGAAGCCGAGATCGAGGACAGCATCGGGCGGCTCGAGCGCGCCTGCACGGCGATCTCGTCCAGTCAGACCAAGCGGGCGGCAAGCTGATGAGCAAGTCGCCAAAGCACTTCCTCGACATCAACGAGCTCCCGCTATCGGAGCTCAAGCGCATGCTGGCCGCATCCTCCGCCATGAAGGCGAAGCAGAAGGCGCATCAGCCGGTCAGGCCGCTCGAAGGCAAGACGCTGGCGATGATCTTCGAGCGCCCCTCGACGCGGACGCGGGTGTCGTTCGACGTCGCCATGCGCCAGCTCGGCGGCGAGCCCATCATGCTCACCGGCGCCGAAATGCAGCTCGGCCGCGGCGAGACCATCGCCGACACCGCGCGCGTGCTGTCGCGCTATGTCGACGCCATCATGATCCGCATCCTCAATCACGAGGCGCTGCTGGAGCTTGCGGCCTATGCGACCGTGCCCGTCATCAACGGCCTGACGCGCCGTTCGCACCCTTGCCAGGTGATGGCCGACCTCATGACCTACGAGGAGCATCGCGGCCCGATCGAGGGCAAGACGGTGGCCTGGACCGGTGACGACAACAACGTGCTGGCGTCCTGGGCCCACGCCGCCGAGCGCTTCAAATTCCAGCTCAACGTCGCAACGCCCCCGGAGCTCGCGCCGAAGAAGGCGATGCGCGACTGGATCAAGACGACCAATGCGCCGATCGTGCTCGGCACCGATCCGGAAGCCGCCGTGCGCGGTGCCGATTGCGTCGTCACCGACACCTGGGTGTCAATGGGCGACAAGGAAGGCGAGCACCGCCACAACGTGCTCAAGCCCTACCAGGTCAATGCCAAGCTGATGTCGCTGGCCAAGTCCGATGCGCTGTTCATGCACTGCCTGCCCGCCCATCGCGGCGAGGAGGTCACGGATGACGTGATCGACGGCCCGCAATCGGTCGTGTTCGACGAGGCCGAAAACCGCCTGCACGCGCAGAAGGGCATTCTGGCCTGGTGCTTTGACGCGGTGAAGTAGGCGGGACGGTAGATTATTTATTGGTCGTCCCGGCGAAGGCCGGGACCCATACCGCGTGGTCTTTCTCGTGGCAGGCTGGTGGAGGCAACTAGTCTTCGCCAAACCTGCACTTGTGGTTATGGGTCCCGGCCTTCGCCGGGACGACATCGAGTTTGCGGTAATGTCGGGCAATCATAGCTGCGTCCGGAACACGCCGCCTCGCACCCCTTCCAATCCTCCACCTCCGACCCCAGATAGAGCGCCATGGTTTTCCAATCCCCTGACATGAAAACCGGGCTAGAAGGCCCGGTTCGCGCGCCATCAGCAGTTCCGATCGATGACGCCGTGCTGCCCTACGAGGTCGATGCGCTCGACGTGCGTGGCCGCCTGGTGCGGCTCGGCCCGGCGCTCGACGACATCCTCACCAAGCACGATTATCCCGCCCCCGTCGGCAAGCTGCTCGGCGAGGCCATCGTGCTGACGACGTTGCTCGGCTCGGCGCTGAAATTCGAGGGCCGCTTCATCCTTCAAGCTCAGACCGACGGTCCGGTGTCGTTCCTGGTCGTCGACTACATGGCGCCGGATCGTCTGCGCGCCTATGCGCGCTTCGATGCTGCGCGCCTCGGTGACGCCAGGGATTCAGGGACGCTGCTCGGCCGCGGCCATCTCGCCATGACCATCGACCAGGGTCCCGACATGAGCCGTTACCAGGGCCTGGTCGCGCTCGACGGCGGCGGCCTCGAAGAGGCCGCCCACGAATATTTCCTGCGCTCCGAGCAGATCCCGACGCGCGTGCGCCTCGCGGTCGGCGAGGAATGGCGCAGTAGCGACGGCGGCAAGCATCGCTGGCGCGCCGGCGGCATGCTGATGCAGTTTTTGCCGAAGGCGCCGGAGCGCGCGCGGCAGGCCGATTTGCATCCCGGCAACGCGCCCGAAGGCACCGAGGTGCACAGCGTCGCGGAAGACGACGCCTGGGTCGAGGCGCGCTCGCTGATCGAGACCGTCGAGGACGTCGAGTTGATCGATCCCGAGCTGTCCGGTGAGCGGCTGCTGTTCCGCCTCTTCCACGAGCGCGGCGTGCGCGTGTTCAAGCCGTTGTCGCTCAAACCGCAATGCTCCTGCTCGCGCGATGCGGTCGCGTCCATGCTGAAGAGTTTTTCGCCGGACGACCGCGCCGCCATGGTTAAGGACGACAAGGTCGTCGTCACCTGCGAGTTCTGCTCGTCGGTCTACCAGTTCACCCCGCACGAGGCGGGCGTGGAGAACGCGTAGGCCCCCATTTCCCGTCATTGCGAGCGCAGCGAAGCAATCCAGAAATGCATCCGCGGTGTCAGTCTGGATTGCTTCGTCGCAAGGGCTCCTCGCAATGACGAGTTTGGGGCACGCTCGCGCCTCATTCTCGCTGGATCGCCCGGCTTGACCGGGCGATCCAGTACTCTGAGACGGCGCTGATTGAACCGATAGGCCGCGGCGTACTCGCCGGAGCCTGTCATCGGGCTCGCCGAAGGCGAGACCCGGTGGCGGGGCATGACAGCGGTGGGCGTCGCCGCACCGCCCCTAATTCAACACCCGCTTGTAGTCCGGGCTGTCCAGCGAGAACGTCGGCACGTCGATCTCGAAGCGCTCGCCGCTTTCGCTGACCATCTGGTAGCGGCCGGTCATGAAGCCGGAGGCCGTCGTGAGCGGCACGCCGGAGGTGTATTCGAAGCGCTCGCCGGGGGCCAGGATCGGCTGCTCGCCGACGACGCCCTCGCCCTTCACCTCCTGCTGGCGGCCGGAGGCGTCGGTGATGATCCAGTGCCGCGTCTTCAGCTGCACGGTCTCGTCGCCGGAATTGGTGATGACGATGGTGTAGGACCAGAAATAGCGGGAGCGGTCGGCCGACGACTGCTCCGGAACAAAGTTCGGCTCGACGGTCACTTCGATCTGGCGGGTCACGGCGCGGTACATGATGCTATCATACCGAAATCCGCCCAGGGAACCAAACGCTGGAGGCGACTTTGGCGACATCGTCCCGCCAGAATTCGCGGGGAAGGACTCCCCAAGGGAAGACACCCTTATGTGATCCAGCCGCTTTGCGGGACGACGGCCGGACCGGTAAACTCCATTGAACGTCGCGATTTGCGGAAGGGTTTTTGGCCCCCGATGACCATTGCCGACCAAGTGACGGGATCGACGATCGCGGGAACCGCGGATGCTAAACCCGCAGGCACCAAGCCGCGGGCCGCCGCGCCGGCCATCACGCTGCCGGCCATCGGCGAGCGTGAGCTCCGGCTCGATCTGTTCCGCGGGCTGGCGCTGTGGCTGATCTTCATCGACCATCTGCCAACCAGCCTGCTGACCTGGTTCACCATCCGCAATTACGGCTTCAGCGACGCCACCGAGATATTCATCTTCATCTCCGGCTACACCGCCGCCTTCGTCTACGGCCGGGCAATGCTGGAGAGCGGCGTCGTTATCGCCACCGCGCGCATCCTGCGGCGCGTCTGGCAGATCTACGTCGCCCACGTCTTCCTGTTCACGATCTTCCTCGCCGAAATTTCCTATGTGGCGACCAGCTTCGAGAACCCGCTCTACACCGAAGAGATGGGCATCATGGATTTCCTCAAGCAGCCCGACGTCACCATCGTGCAGGCGCTGCTGCTTCGCTTCCGGCCCGTCAACATGGACGTGCTGCCGCTCTACATCGTGCTGATGCTGGCGCTGCCGTTGATCCTGTGGTCGATGAAGTGGAAGCCCGACGTCACGCTCGGCCTCTCGGTCGTGCTCTACGCGGTGACCTGGGAATACGACCTCTACTTCTCGGCCTATCCGAACGGCTTCTGGGCGTTCAATCCGCTGGCCTGGCAATTGCTTTTCGTCTTTGGTGCATGGTGTGCGCTCGGAGGTGCGCGACGCATGTCGCGCATTCTGGCCTCACCGGTGACAATGTGGATTGCGATCGCTTATCTGGTCGCGGCGTTCTACGTGACGTTGACCTGGTACGTGCCGCAGCTTGGTCACCTCATGCCGAAGCGCATCGAGCAGTGGATGTATCCGATCGACAAGACCGATCTCGACGTGCTGCGCTTCACCCATTTCCTGGCGCTGGCCGCGCTCACCGTGCGCTTCCTGCCGCGGACCTGGCCGGGCTTGAAATCGCGCTGGCTGCGGCCGCTGATCCTGTGTGGGCAGCATTCCCTCGAGATCTTCTGTCTCGGCGTCTTCCTGGCTTTCGCCGGCCATTTCATCCTGGCCGAGGTCTCCGGCGGCGCAGCCATGCATGCGTTGATTAGTCTCTCCGGAATCCTGATCATGTGGGGGGTGGCCTGGGTCATTTCGTGGTACAAGAGCGTGGCTGACAAGAGCGGTGCGAAAACCAAAAACGCCGTCGGCAACGCCGATCTGGCGGGAGGGGGCTGATGAAGGCGAAGGTTCTCCTGAGCCTGATCCTGCTATGCGGTGGTCTCGCCGCGCCCATGGCGCGCGCGGGCGATGCTGCGTCTGCTGCTCCGGCCGCGCCCGCGGCCTGCGAATTGCCGTCCTATCTGCTCACCAGCGAGAGCCGGCTGCCCAAGGTCGCCGGCGCCGTCAAGGCCGGCAAGCCGCTCGAGATTCTGGTCATCGGCAGCCGCTCGACCACGATTCCTTCCTCGGAGAGCAGCTCATATCCGGCGCGCCTGGAGGTGAACCTCAAGGACAAGCTGCCGCCCTCGGAAGCGGTGCACGTCTCCGTAGAAATACAGAGCAAGAGGACGGCACAGGAGACCGCCGCCACCTTCGTTAAGCTGATGGAAGCAAAAACGCCTACTTTGGTCATCTGGCAGACCGGGACCGTGGATGCTATCCGATCCATCGATCCCGACGAATTTCGCAGTGCAGTAACCGAAGGGGTTACTGCGTTGCAAAAGACAGGGGCTGACGTCGTCTTGATGAATTTGCAGTACAGCCCGCGCACCGAAACCATGATCGCGGCGCAGCCTTTTCTCGATAATATGCGCGTGGTGGCGCAGGAGCACGACATCCCGCTGTTCGACCGTTTCGCGATCATGCGGCAGTGGAATGATCAGGGCCAGTTCGACCTGTTCAACCCGTCCCGCGGGCCTGAGCTGGCGAAACAGGTTCATGATTGCCTTGGCCGGGCGTTGGCACAATTCGTGATCGACGCTGCCCATCTGGAGCCGGCCCAGCAGCAAAATTGAGGTCTAGCGTTAATGAGTTCTCTCCGCCCTTTTTGTCTGAGGTCATGGCTGGCTGCGCCCGCAGCAGCAATGCTGCTGGTGCTGGCACCCGCTTCGCAGCCGCGCGCGCAGACGCAAGCCGCACAGGCGACGCCCGCGCCCGCGCAGCCGGCTGATCCCGCTTCCGCACCGCCCTCCCAAACCACCGTCGCCGCGACGTCGCCCGAGCAGCGAGGCATCACGGCGCGCACCATCGACAAGGTGAAGGAGGTCGCAAAGTCCGCCGGCGACATCTTCAGCCGCGTGCCATGCCTGCCGCCGAAAGGCGGCTCGAAGGCGATGGGCACGCTGCCGCATGTCGCAAGCAAGCTCGTCGCCGGCCAGCCCGTCGTCATCGTCGCGTTCGGCTCGTCGTCGACCGCGGGATTCGGTGCGAGCTCGCCGGAGTTCAATTATCCGAACCGTCTCGCCGCGCAGCTGCGCCGGCAATATCCGAGCGCCGACATCACCGTCGTCAATGCCGGCGTTGGTGGCGAGGATGCGCCCGAGATGATGAAGCGCCTTCAGACGCAGGTGATCGACGTGCATCCGGATATGGTGATCTGGCAGGTCGGCACCAACGCCGTACTGCGCAACCTCGATCCCGGCGATACCGCAAAGCTGGTCGAGGACGGGATCAGCCGTATCCAGGCTGCGGGCGGCGCCGACATCGTGCTGGTCGATCCGCAATATTCGCCGGCGGTCAACCGGCGCGCCGAGAGCGCCGGCAAGATGGTGAAGCTGCTCGGCAAGGTCGCCGAGCTCCGTCACGTCGGCATCTTCCCGCGCTTCGAGGTGATGCGCGAATGGCACGAGAAGCAGGCGATCCCGGTCGAGGGCTTCGTCATCGCCGACGGCCTGCACATGAACGATTGGGGCTATGCCTGCTTCGCCCAGCTCCTCGGCGACGACATCATCCACTCCGTCGGCCAGATCAAGCTCGGTGTGAACGTGCCCGCGGACGTGCGGGCGTATCGGCCGATGTAGGTATAGGTGCCGTAGGGTGGGCAAAGGCGCGCTCTTCGCGCGCCGTGCCCACCATCTATCGGCAGTGTAATCGTGAATGGTGGGCACGCTTCCGCCTTCGCTCTTCGAGCTACGGCGGACAAGTCGCTTTGCCCACCCTACGAGTCCGAGCCCTTGGCTCGCTCACGCCTTCTCCAGCGCCGCGGTCAGATCCTCGATCAGATCGTCCGCATGCTCGAGCCCGGCGGAGAAGCGGATGAAGCCCTCGCTGATGCCGAGCGCGGCGCGATCTTCCGGCTTCAGACGCTGATGCGTCGTGGTCGCCGGATGCGTGACGAGGCTCTTGGCGTCGCCGAGATTGTTGGAGATCTTCGCCAGCTTCAATTCATTGAGCACGCGGAATGCGGCCTGCTTGCCGCCCTTGACCTCGAAGCCGACCAGCGTCGAGCCGCCGCGCATCTGCTTCTTCACCAGCGCCGCCTGCGGGTGATCGGCGCGGCCGGGATAGACCAGCCGCGAGACCTTCGGGTGGCTGGCCAGCACCTCGGCAATGCGCGCCGCGTTGTCGGTCTGCGCGCGCACACGCACGCCCAGCGTCTCCAGGCCCTTGAGCAGGACCCAGGCGTTGAACGGCGAGATCGACGGGCCGGTCTGGCGCATGAAATTGTGGATGTGCTCGGCGATGAAGGCTTCCGAGGACAGGATGATGCCGCCCAGACACCGGCCCTGGCCGTCGATGTGCTTGGTCGCGGAATAGACCACGACGTCGGCCCCGAGCGCGAGCGGGCTCTGCCAGATCGGCGTTGCGAACACGTTGTCGACGACGAGCCGCGCGCCACCCTTGTGCGCGATCTCGGCGATCCCGGGGATGTCGAGCACATCTAACGTCGGATTGGTCGGGCTCTCCAGGAAGAACGTCTTGGTGTTGGGCTTGAGCGCCCGCTGCCACTGGTCGAGATCGAGCCCGTCGACCAGCGTGGTCTCGATGCCGTAGCGCGGCAGCAAGTCCTGCACCACATAGAGGCAGGAGCCGAACAGCGCCCGCGAGGCCACCACATGATCGCCCGCCTTCAGCGGCGCCAGGATCGCGGTCGTCACCGCCGCCATGCCGGTTGCGGCCGAGCGGGCCGCCTCGGCGCCTTCGAGCTCGATCATGCGGCGCTCGAACATCGCGATGGTTGGGTTGGAGTAGCGCGAATAGATGAAGCCGGGATCCTCGCCCTTGAACCGCGCCTCGCACTCCTCGGCGCTGTTGTAGACGTACCCTTGCGTCAGGAACAGCGCCTCAGAGGTCTCGCCATATTGCGAGCGCAGGGTGCCGGAATGGACCAGGCGGGTTTCGGGACGGTAAGTGGCAGGCGACTTCGACATAGGACCCTCCGACATGACCGTCGAGCGAAAACGGTCACAAAAAAACCGGCCTGGATATCTCCACGGGCCGGGATCACAGAGGTCCCCGGCCTGTTTAGCGACTTATTTAACGTGGCTGCAAGCCGGCCGGCTCAAATCACCACGGGATAAGTGATGCTCATATTCCGCAATGCCCTTTCCGTCAAGGCGTCCATCGGATAGCCGTAAAAGGCTAGTATTTCCCGTATGTCGGGATGCGTTGCCCCCTTGCTGAGGATCCCCGGTTGACGTTCACGGTCGCTGCCGACGCCAATGGTATCCTGCCCGACCGCATGATCGCGGCGATGGCGGAGGCGGGGCTCATCCTGCCCGCCTACGACTTCGTCGAAAGCCAGATCCAGCCGGCGAGCCTCGATTTGCGCCTCGGCGACATCGCCTATCGCGTCCGCGCCAGCTTCCTGCCGGGTCCCGGCGCCACCGTCGCCGAACGCATCGACGAATTGAAGCTGCACGAGTTCAGCTTGGCCGACGGCGCGGTGCTGGAGACCAACTGCGTCTACATCGTGCCGCTGCTGGAAAGCCTCGCGCTGCCGCCGGAGATCGTCGCGGCGGCGAACCCCAAGAGCTCGACCGGCCGGCTCGACGTCTTCACCCGCGTGATCGCCGATGGTACCCGCCGCTTCGACATGATCGGCGCCGGCTATCACGGCCCGCTCTATGCCGAGATCAGTCCGAAGACGTTTCCGGTGCTGGTGCGCGAGGGCTCACGCCTGTCGCAGGTGCGCTTCCGCACCGGCGACGCCATCCTCAATGCCGACGAGCTCGATGCGCTGCATGCCGCCGAGCGCCTGGTCGACATCGACGATGCTGATCTGTCCGGTGGCGTCGCCGTCTCAGTCGACCTGTCGGGTGAGAAAGCGAACGGCTTCGTCGGTTATCGCGCCAAGCGCCACACCGGCGTCGTCGACGTCGACCGCCGCTCCGGCTATGCAGTGGAAGATTTTTGGGAGCCGATCTCGGCCCGTCCCGATGGCAGCCTGATCCTCGATCCCGGCGAGTTCTACATCCTCGCCTCCAAGGAAGCCGTGCAGGTGCCGCCCGACTACGCCGCGGAGATGGTGCCGTTCGATCCCCTGGTCGGCGAATTCCGCGTGCACTACGCCGGATTCTTCGATCCCGGTTTCGGCTATGCCGGCGCTGGCGGGCAAGGCGCGCGCGCCGTGCTGGAGGTGCGCTCGCGCGAAGTGCCCTTCATTCTCGAGCACGGCCAGATCGTCGGCCGCCTCGTCTACGAAAAGATGCTGGCGCGTCCCGATGCGATGTACGGCCAGCGCATCGGCTCGAACTACCAGGCGCAGGGCCTCAAACTATCGAAGCATTTTCGGGTGTAGCCCGATCCTGTAGCCCGGATGGAGCGCAAGCGTAATCCGGGAGTTCCCTCGCTTGTGGCACCAATCCCGGATTACGCTTCGCTCCATCCGGGCTACATTCCGGCGAGGTGACGAGATGGCCGATCAATCCGAACTCGATGCAAACATCCTCGACGACGTCGCGGACGCGCTGATCTATTCGGATCGCTCCGGCACGATCACACGCTGGAACCGCGCATCGTCCGCGCTGTTCGGCTTCACCGCCGCGGAAGCGCTCGGCCAGAATCTCGATCTGATCATTCCCGAGCATCTGCGCGCCGCGCACTGGAAGGGTTTTGAGGCTGCGCTTGCCAGCGGCACGATGAAGCTTGCAGGGCGTCCGACACTGACACGCGCGCTGCACAAGAGCGGACGCAAGCTCTACATCGAGATGACCTTCGCGCTGGTGCGCGATGCCGCTGGAGCGGTGCAGGGATCGGTGGCGATGGCACGCGACGTGACGGAACGCGTCGAGCGCGAGCGCGCGGCCAAGGCCACGCAAAATTCGTGATGCGGAATTGACGGGCCGCCGTGCAGGGCGGCCTGCATGCGCGTCATGTTGCCTGTCACCGGGTGCAGTGACACACTCGATCGAAACAACGATCGGGAGCGAACATGACCGCCGCATCAGACACAGCGCAGGAAGCCCAATGGAAACGCTGGCGCGCGGTCGCGGATCTCTATCACGCCTACTTCACGGGCCTGATCCTCACCGTTGTCACGCGGCGCGGCACGGCGGATGCCGCTGAATTCGTCTTCCGCGTGTTCCGCCGCCAGCAGCAGGAGCGCTTCCTGCCGGGGCTCGAAAAGCTCGGCCTCCGTCATCTGCCGCCGGCGGTGGCTGCTGCGCAATATCACTATCTCTCCAACTGGATCGGCGGCGTGCATGTCGAATACATGTATGAGAGTGATCGCAAAGCCTGGATCCGCTATCCTCCGCCGCGCTGGATCTGGAAGGGCACCGCGATCTGCGGCGTGCCCGGCGAGGTCAGCCGCGCGATGCTGCGTGGCTGGCACGCCAACAACGGCGTCGCGCTCGGCGATCTCCGCCTCGGCTTCGTCTGCACCAAGCAGAGCGTCGATGGCCAGGATGGGCTCGAAGGCTATTACCATCAATACGACCATCCACTCGAGCTCGATCAGCGCCTGGTGTTCGCGCGGCATCTGGAGGCCCCTACGTTCGATGCGAAGACCGCGCCGGCTTTGCCGGTTGCGAGCTGGCCGAAACCGCGGCTGGAAAAAGCATATCGCAACTACGCAATGGAATATGTCCGCACCGCCGCGCCGGTGATGGTGCAGCTGTTCGGCCCGGAAGATGCCGGCTACCTCCTGCATCTCACCGGCAAGCTGATCGGCATGCAATATTTCGACGAGGTCGCAGCGGCGTTGTCGATGAGCCGCGGTGATGCGCGCGAATTCGCATCGTTCCTGAACGCGCTGTTCGCCGCGCAGGACGATGCGGCCGAGAGCTCGCAATCCGAAGGCGCCATCGCAATCCGTCAGCAGAGCTGGAAGCTGATGGACGACGTCGCCGACTATCACCCCGCCTGCGCGAAGGTGCTGGAAGGACTGTTCGAAGGCCTCGCCGCGGGATGCGGGCGGCACATCGGTGTGCACATGCGCACCGCGAAGAGCGGTCGCGCGCCGCTGGTGTGGACGATCGAATAGATCACGTTGTTGCCGCGCACTTCGCCTCTCCCCGCCTGCGGGGAGAGGCCGGAATTTGCGAAAGCAAATTCCGGGTGAGGGGGAGTCTCCGCGAGTCCATGTGTCACTGCCTTTGCCGCAGCAGCCCCTCACCCCAGCCCCTCTCGCCGTAGGAACGGGGAGAGAGAAGGAAAGCCGCTGCCGCAGGGCACTCCTGCGCCTGACGCAGGAGGAATCGGCGCGCAGCGTGCTAACAAGCGCCTGTTGCGCTTTCCGCGCGAAGAAATCGATTGGCACACCTGTTCATTGCCGCGCCGCAATTGGCGCTTGTGCCCGGGAGAGGACATGTCCGACATCGCCGAAATCCCGGTCGATGCACAGGAGCGCCCGCTGCCGCCGCGTCCGCGGCCGGTCAGAAGCGCGCTGACCGACGGCCCGATCCTGCGCACGCTGTTGGGACTCGCCTGGCCGAACGTGATCGGATTGTCGGCCGGCATGTGCGTGGTGATCGCCGAGACCTCTTATGTCGGTCGGCTCGGTGTCGAGGCCCTGGCCGCGATGGCGCTGGTGTTTCCGACTGTGATCCTGACCATGACCATGTCGGGCGGCGCCATGGGCGGCGCGGTGGCCTCCGCCATCGCGCGTGCGCTCGGCGCCGGGGATCGCGAGCGCGCCGGAACGCTCGCCGTACACGCGATGCTGATCGGCATCAGCTTCGGTCTCGTCTTCATGCTGGTCATGCTGATCTTCGGGCCGCGCCTGCTGGAATTGCTCGGCGGCCGCGGCAATGTGCTGACCCACGCAATCGCCTATACGCAGGTGTTCTTCGGCGGCGCGGTGCTGCCGTGGCTGCTCAACACCCTGGCTGGCGTCCTGCGTGGCACCGGCAACATGAAGCTGCCGTCGCTGCTGATCCTCAACTCGGCGGCCTGGCAGGTCGTGCTCGGGGGCACGCTCGGCCTCGGGCTCGGACCGGTACCGCAGCTCGGCATGCGCGGCGTCGCGGCCGGCGCGCTGATCGCTTATTCCATGAATATCTGCATCATGGGCTGGTATCTGTTCTCCGGCCGCGCCCGCATCGCGCCGAGGCTGCGCGGCTTGCGCGTCCAATGGGCGATGTTTTTCGACATCCTGAAGGTCGGCGCCATCGCCTGCTTCTCGCCGCTGCAATCGGTGCTGACCATCTCGATCTTCACCCACATGCTGGCGAAGTTCGGCACCGCGATTCTCGCCGGCTACGGCATCGGCGCGCGGCTGGAATTTTTGCTGACCTCGATCGCGTTCTCGTTCGGCATTGCCTGTGTGCCAATGGTCGGGATGGCGATCGGCGCGGGCCGCATCGCGCGCGCCCGGCGCATCACCTGGATCGCCAGTGCTGCCGCTTTCGTGGCGGTCGGCGCGCGGCATGCCTCGTTGCGACCTTCCCCGATCTCTGGGTCAACATCTTCACCGACAGCGTCGCCGTGCGCGCAGCGAGCCATCAATATCTGTCGACGGTCGGACCGTTCTACGCCTTCTTCGGCCTTGCCACGACGATGTATTTCTCCTCGCAAGGCGCCGCCAAGGTGATCGGGCCGGTGCTGGCGCAGACAGCGCGGCTGATCTACATCGCAGCTGTCGGCTGGTGGCTGTCGACGCACGGCGCCACCGTGCAGAGCTTCTTCTGGCTGGCCGCAAGCTCGATGGTCGTGCTCGGCCTGCTGTCGTGCTCCAGCGTGGTGCTGACCCGCTGGGGACCGCGCGAGACGAAACCTGCGATCAGGCCAGCTCTGTCAGGTGCTGCCGACTAGCGATGCCTATGGCGGCGATGGCCGCCACCGCCGCCGGTGTTGGCGAGCCGCATCAATTGCGGGATCATCGCCATCATCTCGCCGCCACCGAGCATGCCCGTGATGTCGCCGCCGCCCATGCCGCCGAGCCCGCCGCCGCCATTCTCCATCATGCGGCTCATCATCGGGCCCATGGTCTGCATCAGCATGGCGAAGCGGCGCTTGCCCATCTTTGCCTTCATCATCTCCAGCATCGGGGCCATCTGGGCCATCATGTCCTCGCCGCTGGCACCGCCACCGCCGCCAAAACCTGCGAACTGCGCCTTCGCCGGCGTGCTCGCGATCGACAACAACAGCAGCACGGCGGCCGCCTGACAGATCACCTTGTCCGCACCTCTCATGGCATGCTCCTCGCGTGCGTGGCTCCGCCGGGAGAGCGGAGCCAACCGGGCGCACGTCGCCATGGTTACGGCTGGCGAGGGCGGAGCTCTGTGAGAAGGCTCACAGAGGATGATCAGGCCGCCGCGGGAGGAAACGCTCTGTGCAAGGCGGTCACGGCTTCGCTGGTCTGCCCCTGAACATAAGGCGCAAGCTCGTTCGGCAACATGTCGATGGTCCAAACCAGGCGACACCGCGTCTCACCATCGGCAATCACCTGCACCGAGGCGCTGTAGTGCTTCAGTCGCTCGTTGTTGATGGCGTAGACCAGCCGTCGCCGCGCGTCGTCGCAATCGACCAGCACCTCGCGTGCCACCGAGCCATTGGCGAAGGTGACGATGCGTGCATCGCCGTCGAGCGTGCAGGCGGTGACGAAGCCCGGCACCAGCCGCTGATGCAGCGCGCCGAAATCGCGCACCGCGTCCCAGACATCGTGCGCGGAGGCGGGAAGGGGAATGTCATTGTGGATGGAGGCCATCGGTGTTTCCTCAAATGCAGTATTGGTAGGGTGGGCAAAGGCGCATAGCGCCGTGCCCACCGTTTGTCGGCATTGTCGCGAGCAGTTGGTGGGCACGCTTTCGCTTTGCCCACCCTACGAAATCTCGTAAGCGGCTAAAGCTCACACGCAAACCGCCTCGACATTGTTGCCATCAGGGTCGATCAGGAACGCCGCATAATAGGTCGGGCTGTAATCCTTGCGCGGGCCGGCGCCGCCATTGTCGCGACCGCCGTTCTTCAGGCCTTCGCTGTGGAACGCCTTCACCGCGTCATGGTCCTTGGCGCGAAACGCGATGTGGGCGCCGTCGGCCTTGCGTACCTTGTTCAGATGCAGCCACAGCGCCGGCTCGCCCTTCGGCCCGAAGCCGGCATAGCCGTCGCCGCTCGAGCACAGGACATGGCCGAGCGGCGCCAGCACCGCGGTGTAGAAGCGCGTGGCGGCGTCGAGATCGGCAACGCGCAATCCGATGTGGTCGTACATGTTCGTCTCCATTTGCAAAGCGCGCCGCAACTGGCGCGCGCCGGAGCCGAAGCTAGTCGAGGGGAGGTGGGACGCTCTTGGAAAATCTTGCGCTCGGTGGCCGGTTAGGTCGCCGGCGTCTCCGCCTGCCACCGGATCACCCGCTTCAGATGATGGACCTGGACCCACATGTTGGCTCCGATCACACTGACCGTTGCGACGATCAACGCCGTGAGCTTCTGCGGTTTATGGAGGGCGAGGACGAGCAGGAACGCGGACAGGACCGCCGTGACGCCGAAGCTGGACCAGAGCCCGATGAGGCGTGGTGCAAACCAGGTCGGCTTCCCATCGGGGCCCCATTGCATCGGAATCTTGCGGCAGCTGATCTGGCGGCCGTAGTAGACGGCGCAGCCCGCGATGAAGGCGAGCCCCACGGCAAGCGCGATCAGCGCGGCCGCAATCACGTTATCTGAGGCACTGTCCATCTGCCGGCTCGTCGCATTGAAGAGGCGTTGATTCGCCCTTCGGTTGTAGTACCGCGCGATGTGCCGCGAGCGCCAGCGCGTCGCGCCTGTCTGGTCAACAGACTGTTACCTGCAACGCGCCGCACCTGTCTCAGTTGAGGACGAGGCGTTCCCCAAAAATGCTGCGTTCCCCCTTCGAGGCCTGACGGAACTTGGTTGGCGACACGCCCGCGGCGCGGTGGAAGGTGCGGACGAAGTTGGAAAGGTCGCCAAAGCCGACGTCATAAGCGATGTCGGTGACCGCGATGTCTTCATCAGTGAGCAGCCGCGCGGCGTGCCGCAGGCGCGAGCGCACCAGATATTGATGCGGGGTGACACCGAGCACGCTCGAGAACAGTCGCAGGAAATGGAATGGGCTGAGGCCCACTTGCCGCGCGGCCTGTTCCAGGTCGACTTCGGATTGCGAATTGTCATCGATCCACAGCGCAGCTTCCACCGCGCGCCGGCGGTCGCGCGCGGTCGGCGGTGCCTGCTTGCGCGCCTTACCCGAGGCGACATCGACAAAACGACCGGCCAGGATGTGACCGATTTCGTCGAGGCCGATGTCGCTGTTGCCATCTGCCGCCGTCTGGGCGAGCTCACCGAACACCATCAGCTCGGGCAGCGGCGGCGTCGCGCCGATCTGCCAGACCTCGCGACGTCCGCCGAGGGCGTCGACCAGATCCTCACTGAGGAAAAAGCACAGGCAGACGTCGCCGGACACGTGCTCATGCGTGCAGGTGTATTCCTCGCCGGGGGCGCCGACCAGCATCGAGCCCGCCACAAGCTCGAAGAAGCCGGCGCGGCAATGGCAGCCAAAGCTGCCCGAACGGACATAGGCGATGGAATGGCCGGTGCGGCATTCGGCAAACGGCGTGTCGTCCGGTCCTGCATCGCAGCGAAACTCGGAGACGGTCATCGAGCGTGTCGTCAGTAGCGTGGTCGCGTCCATGCCGCCTTATCTAGGCATGATCCGGAAAAGTGTTAGCGGTTTTCCGACGAGAGCATGCCAAAAACAAAACTGAGGTGCGATCAGATCGCACTTTAGGTGGACGGTCTCGGCGGGGTAACGGGCAGCAGCACCTCGAACAGCGTCTTGCTGGCGACGGGATGAGCGCCCTCGAGCGCCAGAAGCCGCCGCTTGGAGATCACGCCGCCGTAAGGCGAGAGCCGGTCGGTATAGTTGCCGGCCTCCAGCACCCGGTGGCAGGGCACGATCAGCATGTAGGGATTTTTCGCGATCGCTGCGCCACCGAATGTGCGGCACCGGAGGCGCCGAGCGCCTTGGCGACCTCGTGATAGGTGCGTGTCTCCCCGCGCGGAATGGTGCAAGCAAATTCGTAGACGCGCCGGTTGAAGCCGGGCACGCCGCCAGCGTCCAGGCTGACATCGGGAAAATCGGGGTCGCTGCCTTGCAGCAGACCTACGATGCCCTCGATCGCAAGCTCGGCGTTTTCGGACGGCCGCTGCTCGCGCGCCTCGGGATGGATCTGGAAAATCCGGCGGCGGGTGTCGATCTCCCGCGCCTCCGGCAATTGCACGGCGACCACGCCGGTGCTGCTCCAGATGATGCCACAGCGCCCTATGGCCGTGTCGAATATCGCATAAGCACGCCCCACCATGCACACGCCCCACTCAGTGCACGTTTCTCCCCAGACCGGCGATCATAACACCGCCACAATCCGGCGCACCTGGAATCTTGCCAAAACGTTAAGAAGCGTCAGGCCGGCCGCGCCAAAGCGCTTGGCGCGCGGCGCCGTCTCGGCTAGTCAGGAAGGGCGCAAGCTGCGCATCCGCGGGCGTAGTTCAATGGTAGAACGGCAGCTTCCCAAGCTGCATACGAGGGTTCGATTCCCTTCGCCCGCTCCAAGCTTTTCCAGTTCCGGCGAATCTCGACCGCTGCACGGCTAGTTCGACAGGCTCCGCAAAAACTCCACGAGCGCCGCGTTCACCTCCGCCGGCCGCTCCTGCTGCGTCCAGTGTCCGCAGCCCGGCAGCATCTTGATCTCGCGGAGCTGCGGCACCCATTGTCGCATGTTGGCGAGATGCTCGGCGGCGCCGGGGAAGGCAAGGACCATGTCATGGTCGCCAGCGATGAAGAGCGAGGGCACGACCACCTTCACGCCCTCGAAGGCACCCATCAGCTCCCAGTTGCGATCGATGTTGCGGTAGTAATTGAGCGGCCCGCGAAATCCGCTGCGGGCAAATTCGGCGCCATAATGGTCGAGGTCGGCGCCGTTCAGCCATGAGGGCAGCGGCACCTGCACCTTCGGCAGCATGCCGTCCTTGCGCGAGACCATCCCGATGCCAACAGTCCTGCCGGCGCGCTCGGCATTGGCGCGGATCGCTGCCGCCCCTTCGCCGGAACCGCCGAAGAGCATGGCGCCGAGTGTTGCGCGCGGATCCCTTTCGAATTCCGCTTCGGCGACACCCGGCTCCTGAAAGTACAGCTGATAGAACTGCGCATCCGCCGTCTGCGGCATGACGCTGGTCGGCCGCACTGGGCTGCGTGGGCGATAGGGTACGCTGAGGATGGCGGCAGCACGGAAGCGATCGGGCCGAAGGCGCGCCGTGTGCCAGGCGATTGTCGCGCCCCAGTCATGCCCGACGATAACGGCGTCCTTGGCCTCGAACGCGTCGAGCACGCCGACGAGATCGCCGACCATGTGGAAGAACGTATACTGGTCGATCGCTTCCGGCCGGTCGCTCTTGCCGTAGCCGCGCATGTCGGGCGCGACAGCGCGGTAGCCGGCCGCTGCCAGCGCCTCGAGCTGGTGACGCCAGGAGTACCAGCCTTCCGGAAAGCCGTGGCAGAGCAGCACCATTGGCCCCTCGCCCTGCTCGGCGACGTTGAGGCTGATGCCGTTGGCCTTGATCGTCCGCTGCGTCGGTTCGCCCATGTCGTCGCCTCCCTGACATGATTGTTGGGAGCATCCTAATCGGGCCTCAGGGCTGCGCAAAGATTCTAATATATTGCACTGTCGTTCCCGGCGTTCGCCTCTCGCCCAGCCTAGGCTCTTGCCCAGGCGGCATGCGGTCCTTGCGCCGGGCAACGCTTGGATGAAGGCCAGGGCTGAAAAAATGGACCAGCAGAAACTCGATCGCGCGATCGGTCGCCGCCTGAAGACGCTGAGGACGCAGGCGGGCATGACGTTGAACGAACTCGCGGCGCGCTCAGGCGTCAGCCGGGCCATGATCGGGCGGGTGGAGCGGGCGCAGAGCAGCGCGACAGCCGCGCTGCTCGGAAAACTCTGCGCGGCGCTGGACGTGTCGCTGAGCGATGTCGTCGCGCTGGCCGAGAAGCCGCCGGAGCGGCTGGTGCGGCTTGCCGACCAGCCGCATTGGCGCGATCCCGACAGCGGCTATCGGCGGCGTCATGCCTCGCCGCCGGATGCGGCAAGCGGCATCGAGATCATCGTCGTCGACCTGCCGGCCGGCGCCCGTGTTTCCTACAGTCCCTGGGGTCGCAACGCCTTCACCCAGCAACTGTTGATGCTGGAGGGCGCCATCGCGGTGCATATCGATGCCAAGGCGGTGCGGCTGCGCGAGGGTGATTGCCTGGACTTTGACGTGATGCGCGCGGTGATGTTCGAGAACGAGACCCGGCAGGATGCACGCTACGTCATCATCACGCGACGCGGCGCCTCCTACGGCAAGATGTGATGGCACTGACGCGATCCGAGACGCTGGAGTGAAGCCTTGACGATGCAGATCCGCACCGGCGACACCTTCGATCCCCGCGTCATCGCGCTGCTCGATCATCACGTCACGGCGGCGCGGGCGCAGACCGCGCCGGGTAGCGCCCATGCACTCGATCTCGCGGGGCTTCGCGCGCCTGACATCGCGTTCTGGACCAGCTGGGACGGCGAGACGCTGGTCGCCACCGGCGCGCTGAAGATGCTTTCGGCTCGTCACGGCGAGGTGAAGTCGATGCACACACTGCAGACCACGCGCCGGCGCGGCTTCGGCGGCCAGATGCTCCGCCACATCATGGCGCAAGCCCGCATGCGCGGCATGACGCGGCTCAGCCTGGAGACCGGCTCCTGGGATTATTTCAAGCCCGCGCACGCCCTCTACCAGGTCCACGGCTTCGTCGCCTGCGGTCCGTTCGGGTTCTATGTCGAGGACCCCAACAGCCTGTTTCTGACGCTCGACCTGACCACCAGCTGAGCTTGCGACCGGCGCGAGGCGCATCCAGTCTCAACCTCTTCGCACTGTTCGTGGGAGCTGTGGCGGGGAGGAAAATGACCGCACCCCTCAAAATGAGTTGCGTACCTCAAAACACCTCTGCTAGCCTTCAGCCATGGCCGAGACGCTCACCCCGACTGCGCTGACGCTGAAGGACATCGCCCGCGAGGCCGGCGTCAGCCTCGCGACGGTCGACCGCGTCCTGCACAACCGTCCGGGCGTCCGGCCGGACACGGTCCGGCGCGTCAGGGAAGCGATCGAGCGCAATTCGTTCCAGCCACACGTCGCCGCCGCAGAGCTCGCCCGCAGCCGCGTCCGGCGCTTCGCCTTCGTGATGCCGTCGGGGCCGAATCCGTTCATGCAGCAAATCGAAGCCTATCTCGGCGAAATGTCGGCCTGGCTGTCGGCCCGCCGCCTCAGCGTCGAGATGGTCGCAACCGACGTGTTCGACCCCTCCGCGCTCGCGGCCTCACTGGAGGCGCTGTCGGGCGATTACGACGGCATCGCCGTGGTGGCGCTGGACCATCCAGGCGTCCGCGCCGCCATCAACGATCTCGTCGATGCCGGCACCAAGGTGGTGACGCTGGTCTCCGACGTGCCGTCCTCGCGCCGCCATCATTATGTCGGCATCGACAACATCGCTGCGGGTCGCACCGCAGGCGCGCTGGTCGGGCGGCTGGTCGGCCAGAGGTCCGGCAAGGTCGCGATCGTCGCGGGCTCGCAGGGCCTGCGCGACCACGCCGAGCGCATCTTCGGCTTCAACCAGGTGATGGCGACGGAATTCCCCGATCTTAGCATGCTGCCGGTGCTGGAAGGGCGCGACGAGGACGAGCGTTCGGAGCAATTGCTGGGGCGGCTGTTCGGCAGGCATGCTGACATTGTCGGCCTTTATAATGTCGGCGCCGGCACGCAAGGTGTGGCCAAGGCTTTGACCGATGCCGGCCGCGACAAGCAGGTGGTGTTCGTCGGGCACGACGTCACCGCGTTGACACGGCGGCTGCTGTTGCAGGGCGTGATGGATGCGGCGATCTCGCAGAACCCTGGCCATGAAGCGCGTGCGGCCGTGCGCGTTCTGCTCGCGCTCGCCCGCGGCGAGCCGATCTTGCGCGAACAGGAGAAGATCAGGATCGACATCGTGATGCGGGACAATCTGCCCTAGCGGCAGGTGGATTTCGAAATGGTCCGCTGCGGTGAACGCGACGTCAAGATCGCGCACCGCGACAGGCAAAAGGGAGGATGGCGTGTATCTCGGCGTAGACATCGGCACGTCCGGTGTGAAAGCGGTGCTCGTGAGCGAGGACGGCGCGATTGTCGCGACGGCGGCGCGCGAGCTCGTGCTGTCGCATCCCGCGCCGCTGTGGTCCGAGCAGGACCCGGACGCCTGGGTCGATGCGGCAATCGGCGCGGTCGACGATCTCGCCGCCCGCCATCCGCGCGAGGTTGCGCGGGTAGCCGGCATCGGGCTGTCCGGCCAGATGCACGGCGCGACGCTACTTGGCGAGGACGGCCGGCCGCTGCGTTCCGCCATTCTCTGGAACGACGGCCGCTCGCAGGCCGAATGCGTCGCGCTGGAGCGGCGCTGTCCGTCGTTGCACGCGATCGCCGGCAATCTCGCCATGCCCGGCTTCACCGCGCCGAAGCTGCTCTGGGTCGCGCGGCATGAGCCGAAAATCTTTGACCGCGTGGCAAAGGTGCTGCTGCCCAAGGCCTATGTCCGCTATCGCCTCACCGGCGAAATGGTCGAAGACATGTCGGACGCGGCCGGCACGCTGTGGCTCGACGTCGGTCTGCGCCGCTGGTCGGCCCTGTTGCTGCATGCCACCGGGCTCGATCTGCATCATATGCCGCGCCTCGTCGAGGGCAGCGAAGTGAGCGCGGTGCTCGCGCCGGAATGGGCGCGGCGCTGGGGCATGACCGGAAATGTCGTGGTTGCCGGCGGCGCCGGCGACAATGCGGCGAGCGCAATCGGGCTTGGCGCGATCGCGCCGGGCAATGCCTTCCTGTCGCTGGGCACATCGGGCGTGATCTTCCGCGTGACCGACCGGTTCGCGCCGGCGCCTGCTTCGGCCGTGCATGCCTTCTGCCACGCGCTGGCGGGCCTCTGGCACCAGATGGGGGTGATGCTGTCGGCAGCGGCCTCGCTCGCCTGGCTGTCAGGCGTGATGGAGACGCCGGCCGCAGCGCTCTTGGCGCCGCTCGGCGAGCGTGTCGACGCACCGAGCCCCGTCTCCTTCCTGCCGTACCTGGATGGCGAGCGAACGCCGCACAACGATGCCGCCGCCAGCGGCGCCTTTGTAGGCTTGCGCGGCGCGACCGGGCGGGCGCAGATCGTGCAGGCCGTGCTCGAAGGCGTCGCCTTTGCCGCGCGCGACAATCTGGCGGCGCTGAGCTCAGCGAGCGGGCCGCTTGCCGAGCTCGATCTCGTCGGCGGCGGCTCGCGCTCGCCGCTGTGGGCACAGATCTGCGCCGACGTGCTCGGCATTCCCGTTCATCGAATCGAGGAAGGCGAAGTGGGCGCCGCGCTCGGCGCTGCGCGGCTCGGCCGCATCGCCGCGACCGGCGAAGACCCCGCGGAGGTCTGCAAACCCCCGCGGCGGCTCGCCAGCTTCACACCCCGCCCGTCCGTCACGGCGGCCTATGACGAGGCCTATCTGCGGTGGCGCGCGCTTTATCCCGCATTGAAGGAGTCATCTTAAGTGAACGCGTCAGCCAAATTCTTCGAGGCCAGCACGCCTGTCGCCTTTGCCGGCAAAGATGCGGAAAGCACGCCCGCCTTCCGCTGGTACGACAAGGACCGCCTCGTGCATGGCCGCCGGCTGGAGGACCACTTGCGCTTTGCGGTCTGCTATTGGCATTCGTTCTGCTGGCCGGGCGGTGATCCCTTCGGCGGTGAGACCTTCCTGCGGCCCTGGCACCACGGCAATGATGCGATGGTGCTGGCGCGGGCCAAGGCCGATGTTGCCTTCGAGCTGTTTCGCCTGCTCGACGTGCCGTTCTTCACCTTCCACGACGTCGATGCGGCGCCGGAAGGTGCTTCGCTTAGCGAATCCGTCGCCAATCTCAACGCGATCGCCGATCTGTTCGAAGCGAAGATGGCGTCCGCGAAGGTCCGCCTGCTCTGGGGCACCGCCAATCTGTTCACGCATCGTCGCTACATGGCGGGCGCCGCGACCAATCCGGACCCCGAGATCTTCACCTATGCCGCCGGCCAGGTTCGCGCCGCGCTGGAGGTGACGCACCGGCTCGGCGGCCAGAACTACGTGCTGTGGGGCGGGCGCGAGGGCTACGAGACGCTGCTCAACACCGATCTCAAGCGCGAGCTCGACCAGCTCGGCCGCTTCGTCTCGCTGGTCGTCGAGCACAAGCACAGGATAGGTTTCAAGGGTCCGATCCTGATCGAGCCGAAGCCGAAGGAGCCGACCAAGCATCAATACGACTTCGACGTCGCCACCTGCTACGGCTTTCTCGAACGCTACGATCTCCGGAAGGACGTCAAGCTCAACATCGAGCAGAACCACGCCATCCTCGCCGGCCACTCGTTCCATCACGAGGTCGCGCTCGCCGAGGCGCTCGGCGTGTTCGGCTCGCTCGACATCAACCGCGGCGACGATCTGCTCGGCTGGGACACCGACCAGTTCGCGATGAACGTGCCGGAGCTCGCCTTGGTGTTCCACGAGATCCTGAACCGCGGCGGCTTCACCACGGGCGGGCTCAATTTCGATGCCAAGATCAGGCGTCAGTCGATCGATCCTGACGATCTGATCCATGCCCATGTCGGCTCGATGGATGCCTGCGCGCGGGCGTTCCTCGCCGCCGCCGACATGCTCGATGCCGGCGCGCTCACCACGCCGCTTGCGAAGCGTTACGAAGGATGGGCCGGACCCGAGGGCCGGGCCATTCTCGGCGGCCAGCGTTCGCTGGCCGATCTCGCCGACCGTGCGCTCGGCCCCGGCTTCGACCCGCAGCCGCGCTCGGGCCGGCAGGAATATCTGGAATCCCTGGTCAACCGCTACGTCTGAGGAAGTCCGCTGATGGCAAATGCTGACGCGACCCCGGTCCTGGAACTGACCGGCATCGGTAAGGAGTTCGGCGCGATCCGCGCGCTGCATGACGTCGACATGCAGGTCTATCCGGGCGAGGTGGTCGGCCTGATGGGCGACAACGGCGCCGGCAAGTCGACGCTGGTCAAGATCATCGCTGGCAATTTCCGCCCCAGCCATGGCGAGATCCGCTTTGCCGGCAGCACGGTCCACTTCAACCGGCCGGTCGATGCCCGCGCCGTCGGCATCGAGGTCGTCTACCAGGACCTTGCGCTATCAGACAATCTGACCGCGGCCGCCAACGTCTTCCTCGGCCGCGAGCTGAAGCGCAAATTCGGACCCATTGCCTTGCTCGACCACAAGGCGATGGCGGCGCGCGCGCTGGAGCTGTTCGGCGAGTTGCGCTCGGAGACGCGCCCCGATGATCTCGTCAAGCAGATGTCCGGAGGCCAGCGCCAGGCGGTCGCGATCGCGCGGACGCGGCTCTCCAATGCACGGCTGGTGATGATGGACGAGCCGACCGCCGCGATCTCGGTGCGTCAGGTCGAGCAGGTGCTCGGCCTGATCCACCGGCTGAAGGAGCAGGGTGTCGCCGTGATGCTGATCTCGCACCGCATGCCCGACGTGTTCGCGGTGTGTGACCGCGTGGTCGTCATGCGCCGCGGCGAGAAGCGCGCCGACAAGCCGATCCACGAGACCTCCCCTGAGGAGGTCACCGCTCTCATCACCGGCGCGAAGGAGGCGGCGTGATGGCCATGCCCATGGAATCTCCGATCAGCTTCACCAATATCGGCCGGATCAGATGGTGGCAGCGCGGCATCTTCGCCTCCCAGACCGGCTATGTCCTGCTCGCGCTGGCGGTGCTGCTGGTGATCATGAACTTCGCCAGCCCGTATTTCTTCACCGAGGGCAACATGCAGAACGTGGCGAAGAATTTCTCTTTCATCGCCATTGCGACGCTGGGCGTCACCTTCGTGATCATCACCGGCGGCATCGACCTCTCGGTCGGTTCCATGATGTGCTTCTCCGCCATGATCACCTCGATGGTGATGACCGAGCTGTCGGCGCCTGGATCGCCGGCGGGCTCGCTGTTCGTGCACATGGCGGCCGACGGCAAGACTGTGCTCGCCAACGTGCCGGGGCTGATCCTGCTGGTCTCGATCCTCGCCGGCCTCGGCGTCGCGCTGGTCGCCGGCCTCGTCAACGGCTTCTGCATCGCCGTGCTTGGCCTGTCGCCCTTTGTCACCACGCTCGGCATGCTCTCGATCGTGCGCGGGCTCGGCTATGTCGTCTCCAACGGCCGCGGCAGCTTTCCGGGCGGACCGGACGCCGATTATTTCTACGCAGCTACCTCCGGTGACGTGCTCGGCGTGCCCGTGCCTTTCATCTATCTCGTGATCCTCGCGCTGGCGATGGCCGTGGTGCTGCACCACACCTCATTCGGCCGCCACGTCTTCGCGCTCGGCGGCAACGAGAAGGCGGCCGAGCTCACCGGCATTCCGGTGGTGCGGGTGAAGATCGAGGTCTACGTGATCTGCGCGCTCGCGACGGGGCTCCAGGGCATCATCATTTCCGGCTGGCTCGGATCGGCGCCCGCCAACATGGCGACATCCTACGAGCTCAACGTGATCGCGGCGGCCGTCATCGGTGGGGCCAACCTCGCCGGCGGCATCGGCGGTCCGTTGGGGGCCATCGTCGGCTGCGTGCTGCTCGAGGTGATCCGCAACGGCCTCGTGCTGGCCCAGGTCAGCTCCTACTGGCAGCAGACGCTGGTGGGCGTGATCATCATCCTGGCCGTGCTGGTCGATCGCGTGCGCTCGCGGATGATCTGAGGTGACGTCGTTTTCGGGAAGGCAACGAAAATGTCGCCTGTCCGCTTCCCGGACGAATCTCAAGAGGACAGGCGCAAGAGAGGGTGGAGGAGACAATGAGGAAACTTCTTCTTGCCGGCATCGCTGTTGCAATGATGGCAACGCCGGCGTTCGCTGCGAACTACCGCTTTGTCATCGTGCCGAAGGCGATGAACAATCCGTTCTTCGACTTCGCGCGCGACGGCTGCCTGAAGCGCGCCAAGGAGCTCGGCAATATCGAGTGCATCTACAAGGGTCCGGTCGAGCATGAGCCGGCGACGCAGGCCCAGATCATCCAGGACTTCGTCACGCAGAAGGTCGACGGTCTCGCCATCTCGGTCGCCGACGTCGCCGCCATGACCAAGTCGATCGAGGCGGCAACCGCCGCCGGCATTCCCGTCATCACCTTCGATGCCGATGCACCGGGCTCCAAGCGCATCGCCTATATCGGCACCAACAACAAGGAGTTCGGCTTGGCCCTCGGCAAGCAATTGCTGAAGATGCGTCCCGACGGCGGCAAATACGCGATGGTCTCGGGCGGTCCCGGCGCCAAGAACCTCGCCGAGCGCGTCGACGGCGTCCGCGAGGCGCTGAAGGGCTCGAAATGGACCGAAGTCGCGGGCTCGCCGACCTTCAGCAACGACGATCCCGCGCTGGCGGTGCAGCAGATGACGGATATGCGCACCGCAACGCCGGACCTCGCCGCCATCGTTCCCATCGGCGGCTGGCCGATGTTCGCGCCCGAAGGCTTCAAGGCGTTCGCCTCCAGGAACAAGAAGGACATCGATTCAGGCAAGTTCACGCTGGTGGTTGCCGATACGCTCAAGATGCAGCTCGAGCTGCTGCGCGACGGCTATGCCAATGCGCTGGTCGGCCAGCGCCCGTTCGAGATGGGCGAGAAGGCGATGGACACGCTGCTCGCCATCAAGAAGGGCGAGAAGGTGCCGGAGATCGTCTACACCGGCCTCGATCTCGTGACCAAGGACAACGTTGCGCAGATGTTGAAGTAGGAGCGCGCCGCCAGCCCCGCGCTCCTGCCTGCCTCCCCCGCTTGCGGTTTTCGCGAGCGGGGGAGATGATTTGGACCGTTGGAAGAAGAATCTTGGAAGGCAATGGGAATGAAACGGTCGCGCCTCGGCTCTCTCGACGTCACCTCAATCGGCCTCGGTTCCGCTCCGCTCGGCGGATTGTTCACTCCCGTCAGCGATGCCGATGCACAAGCAACGATTGAACGTGCCTGGTCCCTCGGCGTGCGCTTCTTCGATACCGCGCCGCTTTACGGCTTTGGTTTGGCCGAGCGGCGGCTGGGCGCGTTCCTGCGGCAGCAGCCGCGCGAATCCTATGCGATCTCGACCAAGGTCGGCCGTCTCTTGCGCGCGCCCGAGGGCGCTGCCGCCGAGGACGAGCACTACAAGGGCACGCCGCGCGAGCGGCCGGTGTTCGATTTCAGCCATGGCGGCGTGATGCGCTCGGTGGAGGAAAGCCTCGCCAGGCTCGGGCTCGACCGCGTCGACGTCCTGCTCGTGCATGATCCCGACGATCATTATGACGATGCCGTCGCGGGCGCCTTCCGCGCGCTGCAGCGCCTGCGCGAGGACGGCACGGTCAAGGCGATCGGCGCCGGAATGAACCAGTCGGAGATGCCTCTCCGCTTTGCCGACGCCGTGCCGGTCGACTGCTTCCTGCTCGCCGGCCGGTACACGCTGCTCGATCAGGGCGCGCTGGATGCGTTGTTTCCGGCCTGCCAGGCCAGGAACATCGGCATCCTGCTCGGCGGCATCTACAACAGCGGCATCCTGGCCAATCCGCACACGAGCGCGAAGTTCAATTATCAGGACGCCGATTCGGCGCTCGTCGCGCGCGCGCTCGAACTCGACGCGCTCTGCCGCAAGCATGGCACGGAGCTGAAGGCTGCAGCGCTTCAGTTCTGCATGGCCCATCCGGCCGTGACGGTCGCCGTGTTGGGCGCGCGCAATGCCGCGGAAGTCGCCGACAACATCGCGCTGTCGGAGGCGGTGGTGCCGCAGGCCTTCTGGCACGAGCTGCGCGCACGAAATCTCGTCGATGCGCGCGCGCCGCTGCCGGGCGGAGCGTGAGCCATGATCATCGACGGCCACCAGCATTTCTGGGATCCGGCGCGCGCGACTATCCCTGGATGGAGGCGGATGAGCTCACGCCGATCCGCCGTGCCTTCGGTCCTGGCGATCTCGCACCATTGCTGAAAGCAAACGGCATCGACGCCAGCATCATGGTGCAATGCCGCTCCGCGCTGGAGGAGACCGAGGAATTCTTGCGCATCGCGGATGCGACGCCCTCTGTCGTCGGTGTCGTCGGCTGGGCTGATCTGACGGACGGGGCGCTTGACGAAACGCTTCATCGCCTTCGAGCCTCCCCCGGTGGCGACAAGCTGGTCGGCATCCGCCACCAGGTGCACGACGAGGCCGATCCGGATTGGCTGCTCCGCGAGGACGTCCAGCGCGGTCTCACGGCGGTGTTCGCCCGCGATCTCGCCTACGATCTCCTCGTCCGCACCCGCGAGCTGCCCTCGGCCATCGCAACCGCGCAGGCCTTCCCGCAAGCACGCTTCGTGCTCGATCACGCCGCCAAGCCGCCGATCGCCGATGGCGGAAGCGACGAATGGGCCGATCGCATCAAAGCCCTCGCCGCCTGCGGCAATGTCTGGTGCAAGATTTCAGGCCTGGCGACTGAAGCGGTCTGGAGCGATTGGGATGCGGAGCGTCTGTTTCCGTTCGTTCAGCATGCCGCGACATGCTTTGGCGAGGATCGCCTGATCTTCGGCTCGGACTGGCCGGTGTGTCTGCTTGCGGGCAGCTACGGCGAGATCAAGTGCGCGCTGGAAGCGTGCTTGATGAAGCTCGGTCCGCAGTTGAGGGAGAAGGCGTTTGGTGTGAATGCGCGGACGGCGTATCGGTTGGCGCAAGCATGATGTAATGGGTGCAAAGATCGCAGCTTAGCAACGGTGTCGTCCCGGCCTAGTGCGCAATTGCGCACTAGGCCGGGACGACCACCGATTTTGCGGTGTGCCCGCCTCACGCCCCCGCGGGCACCTGGTCCAGGAATCCCGTCACGCTCCTGATCCGGCCGTCCTTCAGCACGGCGAAATCCGTGCCCTTGATCGGGCTGTCGACGCCGTCGGGACCAAGTCCCCAGGAAAAACGTAAGTGGAAGCACACATGATCGCCGTAGCCGTTGGGCTCGCCGATCAGCTTGAATCTGAAATCGGGAAAGCGCTGCTGCACGCCTGCGATCAGGGCGTCGATGCCGTCCTGGCCGTCGCCCTTCATCAGGGGATCGACATAGTTCGCATCCGCCGTCCAGTTCTCGCTGAGCAGCTCGCGGCGGCGGCCGGCGGCGCGTTCGTTCCAGAGCTCGATGTAGCGGCGGGCGATGGTGATGGGGTCGGTCATGGTGCTCTCCTTCGATGGCGCCGTGTTGTCCGGCTGACCTGACTATCGAAGGAATGCGCGCGCCGATCGATTACCTGGGAGGTCATCGGCGCACGCATAATCTCATGCGAGCGTCACTTCGCCGCGGTCACCATGATCTCGACGGTATATTGCGGCGCCGCCAGCTTGGCTTCGACGGTAGCGCGGGCCGGCGTATTGCCGGGCGAGACCCAGGCGTCCCACACCGCGTTCATCTCACCGAACGTCTTCATGTCGGTGATGTAGATCGTAGCCGAGAGCAGCTTCGATTTGTCGGTGCCGGCCTTGGCGAGGTGACCGTCGATGGTCGCCAAGATGTCCTGGGTCTGTTTCGTCACGCTTTCGCCGGCGGCCTTGTTCGCGACGACGCCGGCGAGATAGACGGTGTTGCCGTGCACGACGACCTGGCTCATGCGCGGGCCGGTTTCAAAACGCTGAATGCTCATTTGGGGTCTCCTGGTGGAAGGGCGGCCCTGTCTAGCCCAGCGATCCGCGCTCTGCCACCCCAGGCACGCATGCGTTGCCTGGCACGCATGCGTTGCCCAGCAATGCATGCGTCGTTCACGGAAACTGACTGAAGAAAGCCCAGATCGTCTCGGCGCCGTCGATGTCGCCGTTTTGCGATCCGAGCAGGCTCCTCGCGACTTTCGGGAAACGCGCGTCCGGTGCAAATCCGGGCATGCGGTGGCCGCCATGGTTGATGCGATAGAGCACGACGTCGTGCCCGGTCGGACAGCGCGAGCTGATCCGTGTCACGGTGGACTGGTCTGCGGGCGCCCTGTCGGGCATCTCGGTCACCCCGGCGTCATCGGTCTCGCAGCCGTTGAGCTTGCGCCAGAACGCCAGCGTCTCGTCGGTCGACCAGAACCCGTCTGCGGCATAATAGCTCGATCCGCGCCCACCCTCATAGGGCACCAGCGGATCGGCGGTGCCGTTCATGAGCAGCATCGGCAACGGTCGCGACGGATGGCAGGTGACGGCGGCCTCATCGGTGAGGTTCATGATCACGCTCGCACCCGCCGCGAACAGATCGGCGCGGGCGCAAACCAGCGTCATCGCCATGGCGCCGCCGTTGGAGATGCCGCTCACGTAGATGCGCTTCGCATCGGCCGTGCCGTCGGCCACCAGCTTCTCGACCAGGTTTGTGATGAACGCGACGTCATCGGTGCCCTCGGGTGGGCCGCGGAGCGCGGGTCCCGCCTTGGTCCTCGCATCGGCCCAGGCGTGGTTGAGTCCGTCCGGAAAGACGACCGCCAGCCCCTCGCGCTTGGCAAGCTGCGGCCACGCCGTGCGCGCGACCATGTCGGCACCGCGCTGGGTCTTACCATGCAGCACGATGACGAGCGGTGCCGGCTTTTTCGCCGGCAGCTGCGCGGTGTAGGAGCGCTTCACGCCGTTGACGTCGACAGTGTCGGCCGATGCAGGAGAGAAGCAGCAGATCATCGCCAGCCAGAACGGGGCAACGTGCAGGGCGGCTCGTATCATCCAGGCCATGATCAGTACCATCGATGGCGTTTAGTCGCTTCGACGCACGTAACCAAGTTCAAGATCTCGGCGCGACCTTCGACCGCATGTATATATACCGCTGGATTGCACAAATATCTTGCAGCAATCGCGAATTGAGCTGCGTCAACGAGCGGAAGTGAGATAGACTGCAATTAATAGATGAGATTTAATTTTCACGACAGGAGGCTGAATTGCGCCACCTGGAAAACTACCTCGACCCTTCAGAGATACTTCGTCTTTTTGAAGAAAAATTTGGGACTGGCGTCTGGCGCTGCGATGCTGAAGGCCGGATGCAGTGGTCGCGTGGCTTCTACGGCCTGCTGGGCCTCGATCCCGATGCCGTCGCGCCCAGCTATGCGGAAATCGAGAGACGAATTCATCCGGAGGATCGCCGTCCGCAGCGCGATCCACGCGAATTGGCCTTCGACTGGTCTTTGCTCGACGGCGAGTTTCGCATCATCCGGCCGAATCGTGCACTGCGCTGGATCCGTATCCAGTCCGAGACTTTTTTGAACTCCGCCGCGCGCCGGAATGCGTGGTCGGCGTCGCCATCGACATCACCGAACAACGCAGATCGCTGCAGCCTCTCAAGACAGATGCGGGTCGTTACGCGGCGATGATGCAGGTCGCGGGCGGATTGCTGTGGGTCGGCAGTCAGGACGGCCGGATTACTGCGCTCTTGAATGCGGAGAACAAGCCGGACGCGCACCGGTTCTTCGGCAAAGGCTGGCTCGATCTGCTTCCCGAAGAGGAGCGCGAAACGGCGTTGCGGATCTGGGCGGCCGCCGTCGAAACGGGACAGCCCTATGATGTCGAGCATCAGCTGCGCCAGTCCGATGGCTCCTACCGCTGGTACCATTGCAGGGCTGTGCCGATCCCGGACGCGGATGGCGGTATTCGGGAATGGTTGGGAATCTCCACGGACGTGAACCAGCAGCGACCCTCGATCCAACAGGCCGCGCCGTCGAGATTGACGGGGACGCAATTGCGCGCGGCCCGCGGCATGCTGAACTGGTCGGTGAAACAGCTCGCCGCGCGAACCGGGATTTCTGCTGCCGTGATTCGCCGGCTTGAGGAGCAGAACGGTCTCTTGCGACTGCCCGACGAGACATTGACGATTCTTTGCGACGCGCTCTCGTCTGCGGGCATCGAGCTCATCTTCGGAGCCGGAAAACCTGGCGTGAGACCAAGATGATCGTCAAAGCAGCCAATCGCGGCAGCCATCGTTCTTTGCGCAGATCGAGTGAGATCGGGTCCGCTTCGCACCAGTTTTGATGTTGGCGCAGCGCTCTGTCGGTTGAGAGGCAACAAAATCGGCAAGGCCTCGCACTTTAATTCCGGCTGCAGAAGTCGCGCGCAATTTTTGCGCGTTGAGAGACCTCGCGAACAAATTTTTCTTAATGCCGCGATAAGCAATTTTTGGTCACCTTACCCGTACACGTCCAAGTCAGAGTCGGTAGGACGTGAAACTGACGGTAGTAGCGGGGTAACGGGGCGCTGCATCATCGTCCGGATTGTTCTAGCGGCACGCGCTTCGACCGATCCGGGATCATTGCCAGCGGGCGCACCAATGCTGTCGCGATCGGAATGGTGGGGTATCGCCCGATCTGGTCATGTCAAACGATCGTTTCGGTCTGCGGCATCGTCCACGCGGGAATTTTCATGCGACGTCTTAGGCCATAGCTGCGGAGTATTTGCCAATGTCTTCTTATTTCAAATTTCGTATCGGTGGCCGGTTGATCGCAGGATTTGCTGCAGTCTGCGCCATCATCGCGCTTTCCGTCGGCTACACTATGTTCGAGGTCGGGCGCATTTCAACGACGGTCAATCGCATGACGAACCTGCGCACGCCGGTCGCGCTGGCGAGCACCGAGCTGATCGGCAATCTCTATTCCACGCTCGCGAGCCTGCGCGGCTATTTGCTGAGCGGGAATCCGCAAGGCAAGCTCGATCGCATGTCGATGTGGAAGGAGATGGATAGGACAGTAGCTGCGTTCGACGAGCAGGCGGCGCAGTTCACCAATCCCGAGAACAGGCAAAAGTGGGAGCAAGCCAAGCTGCTGCTCGCCGAGTTTCGCGCGGCGCAGGACAAGGCCGAAGCGATTGCTTTCACCCCTGACGCCTATCCCGCGACCAAGCTCATGGTCAGCGAGGCCGGCCCGCGCGCAGACGTGATTTTCTCCGAGATCACGAAGATGATCGATCAGGAGGAGGCACAGGAAGCCACGTCGGAGCGGAAGAAATTGCTCAAGGCGATGGCGGATACGCGGGGCAATTTTGCCGCTGCCACGGCCCAGCTCCGGATGTACCTGCTC
Organism: Bradyrhizobium genosp. SA-3; assembly: GCF_004212635.1. GTDB lineage: Bacteria > Pseudomonadota > Alphaproteobacteria > Rhizobiales > Xanthobacteraceae > Bradyrhizobium. The sequence goes on from NZ_PSRT01000013.1 coordinate 77,489, forward strand.
TCGGGCGAAAAGACCGACAAGGAAAAATTCGTGAGGCCGTGGGAGGCGTTTGAGAGAGGCTATGCCGGAGTCAATGCGCGAAAGGACCTGCTCACCGTCTCGCAACAGGCGTCCTTCGATAAGATCGCAAAGGCGAAAAGCGAGTTCGCGCCCCTCTATGAAAGGATCTTCGCGCTTCGCGAATCCCGGGACTGGAACGCGCCGGTTTACCTGCTGGTGACCGAAGCCGCGCCGCGCGCCGCAAGGATTCTCGACCTGCTGGACGGGCCCAAGGGCGTCGACGGCACCCGCTCGGGAGGCATCAAGTCCAATCAGAAGCGGATGCTCGTCGAGGAGACGCGGGGCGTGCAGGAGAGCATCTCGCTGCTGAAGCTGGTGCTGTGGACCCTGTTGGCCGCAGGCGTCGGCCTCGGCGGGATAATCGCATTGTTCACGTCCCGCTCGATCGCCGCCCCGATCCGGGGGATGACCCTTGCCATGGGCAAGCTCGCCGGCGGCGACACCTCCACGAACGTTCCCTGCGTGGGTCGCACCGACGAGGTCGGCGAGATGGCCAATGCCGTCCAGGTGTTCAAAGACAACATGATCGAGGCCGATCGACTGCGCGCCGAGCAGGCACAAATGGAGGCTCGCGCGGCCGCTCAACGCAAGGCCGACATGCACAGGCTCGCGGGTCAGTTCGAGGACGCGGTCGGCGACATCGTGAAGACGCTGTCGTCCTCATCGACCGAGCTCGAAGCGGCGGCCCGGACCCTGAGCAAGACCGCGGAGAACACCCAGGAGCTCTCGAGCGTTGTCTCTGCCGCCTCCGAGGAAGCGTCGACCAATGTTCAGTCGGTTGCCTCCGCCACCGAAGAGATGAGTTCATCGGTGACCGAAATCAGCCGCCAGGTGCAGGACGCCGCCAGAATTGCCGGCGCGGCGGTGGAGCAGGCGCAGAGGACCAATGATCGGGTCAACAAGCTGTCGCAGGCGGCCACCCGCATCGGCGACGTCGTCGAACTCATCAACACGATCGCGGGGCAGACCAATCTGCTCGCTCTGAACGCCACGATCGAAGCGGCGCGAGCCGGCGAAGCCGGGCGCGGCTTTGCCGTGGTTGCGTCCGAGGTCAAGGCGCTGGCCGAGCAGACAGCGAAGGCGACCGGAGAGATCGGTCATCAGATTGCCGACATTCAAGCTGCCACCCAGGAGTCGGTGGTCGCGATCAAGGAGATCAGCGGAACAATCGGCAGGATCTCGGAGATTTCTTCGGCGATTGCATCGGCAGTCGAAGAGCAGGGAGCGGCGACGCAGGAGATTGCCCGCAACATCCAGCAGGCGGCGCAAGGCACCGATCAGGTCGCAGCCAACATCAGCGATGTGAAGCACGGGGCAGCGGAGACTGGTTCGGCTTCAACCCAGGTGCTTGCTTCGGCGCAAATGCTGTCGAAGGACAGCGCCCGATTGCACTCCGAGGTCGAGCAGTTCCTGACCACGGTCCGCGCGGCCTGACACGAAGAGACGAGTATCCTGCCAGTACCGCATGAGGGAACGCGATGGCCGATCGAATCACGCAAGAAGCGCTGGCGGGCGCGCTCGATAACGTCATCGCGTTGCCGCTCGGCCAAATCAGCCTGGTCGCCAGCACCAGGAGAGACTGCAAGTCGCTGCGGCAAGGCATCGTGACGATGCAGCAATGTCTCAGGGCACTCGGCGACCTTGTCCGAAATCTCGATGACAGACCGGAGGAGGCCGAGCGACTTCGAGCCCACATGGCCGAGCTGAACGAGCTGTTGTCTCTGCGGCTCGATCAGCTCTCGCTGACCGAACGCCTGTTGCAGGAGATGCTTCGCCGCGGCTGAGGCAGGTGCGCTGCCGCGCACCCGCCAGCCTCGTCGGTCACCCCACCGCCTTCGCCGCGGAGCGGCCGGCATTGCGTCCCGAGAACAGGCAGCCGCCGAGGAAAGTACCCTCCAGCGAGCGGTAGCCGTGCACGCCGCCGCCGCCGAAGCCGGCGGCTTCGCCGACCGCATAGAGGCCGGGGATGACGCTGCCCTCTTCCCCGAACACGCGCGACTCGAGATCGGTCTCGAATCCGCCCAGCGTCTTGCGGGTGAGGATGTTGAGCTTCACCGCGATCAGCGGCCCATGTGCGGGATCCAGGATTCTGTGCGGGGAGGCGGTGCGGATCAGCTTGTCGCCGATATAGCGGCGCGCATTGTGGATGTTCATCACCTGCGCGTCCTTGACGTAGGGGTTGGCGATCTCGCGGTCGCGCGCTTCGATCTGCATCTTGATGTGCTCGAACCTGAGGAGATCGCTGCCGGCGAGCTCGTTCATGGCTGCAACGAGCTCATCGAGCTTGTCGCGCACGATGAAGTCGACACCGTGGCTTTTGAACGCCTCCACCGGCGCCGGCGCGCCCTTGTTGGTGGCGCGGCGCAAGGTCATGCGCCAGCTCTTGCCGGTGAGGTCGGGGTTCTGCTCCGAGCCCGACAGCGCAAACTCCTTCTTGATGATGCTCTGCGTCAGGATGAACCAGGAATAATCATATCCCGTCGACATGATGTATTTGAGCTGGCCGAGCGTGTCGGAGCCGGGAAAGAGCGGCGCCGGCAGCCGCGTGCCCGTGGCGTCGAACCACATCGAGGACGGGCCGGGCAGGATGCGGATGCCGTGGCGCGGCCAGATGGGATTCCAGTTCTGGATGCCCTCGACGTAATGCCACATGCGGTCGCGATTGATCAGCCGCGCGCCAGCCTTTTCCGTGATGCCGATCATGCGGCCGTCGACATGCTCGGGCACGCCCGAGATCATGAATTTCGGCGGCTCGCCGAGCCGCTTCGGCCAGTTCTGCCGCACCAGCTCATGATTGCCGCCGATGCCGCCGGAGGCGACGATCACGGCTTGCGCCTTCAACGCAAACTCGCCGACGACGTTGCGTGACGAGCTCTTGCCCCGCTCGATAGTGTCGGGGGCGAGAACGGCGCCGCTGACGCCATCCACGGTGCCGTTGGTGATGGAGAGCGCATCGACGCGATGGCGGAACCTGAAGGTCAGCCGGCCGCTTCGGGCGGCTTCGCGCGCGCGGCGCGCGAATGGCTCGACGATGCCGGGACCGGTGCCCCAGGTGACATGGAAGCGCGGCACCGAATTACCGTGGCCCATCGCGTCATAGCCGCCGCGCTCGGCCCAGCCCACCACGGGAAAGATGCGATGGCCCATGGCGCGCAGCCAGTCGCGCTTCTCGCCGGCCGCGAACGCCACATAGGCCTCGGCCCATTGCCGTGGCCAGAAATCCTCGTCGCGGTCGAAGCCGGCGGTGCCGATCCAGTCCTGGAGCGCGAGCTCGTAGGAGTCCTTGATGCCGAGCCGGCGCTGCTCCGGCGAATTGACCAGGAACAATCCGCCGAACGACCAGAACGCCTGGCCGCCGAGCGATTGCTCGCCCTCCTGGTCGACCACGATCACGCGCTTGCCCGCGTCGGCGATCTCGGCTGCGGCCACGAGGCCCGATAGTCCCGCGCCGACGACGATGACGTCAGTTTCTTCCGCCATGTATCTCCCCCTCCACGGGTTCCCCCCGGTAGTTACCCGGATTGAAGCCAGCGGTTGCAACTGAGATCAAGGGTGCGGCCCGTAAGACAACATTAACTTGTTCCACTTCGGGATAGAGACCAGCCGAGTGCAGCGCGGACGCAACACTGTATTTGAATTTGTTTTGACAGAGCCGGCGCGCCTAGACAAAACCGCAGAGTCGACAGACGCTAGCTGTGCATCACCACCTGACACGCAGATTCGAATACGACTGGGGCGGGGGACAATGAAGTTTCTGACGGGGTTGCTTGCGGTGATTTTGCTGATCGCCGGCATGGGGGCTTCTCACGCAGTGGTTCGTATCGCGGATGACCGCGGCGGCAGGATCGGAACCTACGTCGACAAGTACCAGGACCTGCGTCAGTCAGGCGAAACCGTCATTATCGACGGCCTCTGCGCCTCCGCGTGCACCATCGTCCTCGGCGCCATCCCACGCGACCGCATCTGCGTGACCTCGCATGCAACGCTCGGTTTCCACGCCGCCTGGGATTTCGGCAGCAACGGCCGCGCCATCACCAATCCCGAAGCGACCCAGATGCTCTATGCGATGTATCCCTCACAGGTGAGGCGCTGGATCGGCCAGCGGGGCGGACTTACCCCACGCATGCTCTTCCTGAGGGGCAAGCAGCTCGAGGCCATGTACAAGCCCTGCTACCTGGACGCGCAAGCCTCGACCAACAGGCCGTCGCGCCGATCTCTCCCACAAGCGGAGCAGCTCGAATCCGCTCGGGGCCAACTGCTTCACTGATCTTCGCAGCATGATGGGATCCTTGGGCCGACGCGGGCGTCTTGTCCGCGGGCGGCCCAAAGCCTATCTGAAAGCCTGGGAACCGGGGCCTTCGCCCCGATCATTGCTATGGCTCAACCACTGCATCCGGCTCATCCTGTATCGGACAATTCGCCCACTGCCGGCCGGATGCCGTCCGTGCTGCTGTGGGCGGGCGCAGGTCTCGGCGCGCTCGTCGTGGTCGGCGCCCTCGCGCTCTGGTTCCATTACGGCACCCAGGTGTTCTTCGAAATGATCAGGACCGGCTTCGCCGCCTGCTTCTGATCCCGATAGGAAGTGTTCCGACAATGAGCCCCATCGCCCGTCCGCTGGTGATCGCAACCGCCTTCGCCGCAAGCCTCATTGTCGGGCTGCTGATCATGTTTTGGGCCATGGGCGGGGTGAGCAAGGTGGCGCAACCGGCCGCGATCGGCGGCCCGTTCCAGCTCACCGACCAGAACGGCAGGGCCGTCACCGACAAGACCCTGAAGGGCAAGCCGACCCTGATCTTCTTCGGCTACACCCATTGCCCCGACGTCTGCCCGACCTCACTGTTCGAGATCTCGGAAGTGCTGCGTGCGATGGGCAAGGAGGCCGACAAGGTCAATGCCATCTTCATCTCGGTCGACCCCGAGCGCGACACGCCGGCGGCGATGAAGGACTATCTGACGAGCTTCGATCCGCATCTTGAGGGCCTCTCCGGCGATCCCGCCGAGGTCGCCAAGGTGATCACGTCCTACCGTGTCTACGCCAAGAAGGTCCCGACCAAGGACGGCGACTACACCATGGACCACACCGCGCTGGTCTATCTGATGGACCGCGACGGCCGCTTCGTCTCGCCGTTCAATTTGAAGCGGACGCCGGAAGAAGCGGCGACCGAGTTGAAGCGGTATCTCTGAGAAGAGCTCGGTCGCTCCTCAGCCGTCATTGCCGGGCTTGACCCGGCCATCCACGCCTTAAGATGCGGGACAAAGAACGTGGATGCCCGGGACAAGCCCGGGCATGACGACCGCTTGACCACATTCCGGCTCGCGTTCCGGGCCGAATGGTCTATAAGGCCTTCCGATCTCAACGCAATTCGTTCATTTCCGGCCGATGGCTCCATCGCAACAGGCGAAATCGTCGAAATCTGCCCGTGGCTTGCTGATGGGGCTGGCCGTCGGTGCTTGCCTGCTCGCAGGGACAGGCGCCACGAACGCCCAGACACCAGCCAAGCGGCCGCCTACGGCGCCCCAGGCCACGCCGCAAACCGCGCCTCAGGCCGCCCCACAGGCCGTGCCGGGCTTCTGGGACCCACGGCGCCGGCCGGAGCGGCCGGACCTGTCGCGCCTGACCGTGATCCGTTTCCTGACCGAGACCGACTATCCGCCGTTCAACTTCACCGGCGCCGACGGCAATCCCGCCGGCTTCAACGTCGACCTCGCCCGGGCGCTGTGCGACGAGATCAAGGTCACCTGCACGGTGCAGATGCGCCGCTTCGAGACCCTGGTCGACGCGCTCACCTCGAACCGGGGCGATGCCATCATCGCCTCGATGGCGGTGAGCCCGCAGCTTCGCGCCCGCGTCGACTTCACCGATCCCTATTACCGGGTGCCGGCGCGTTTCGCCTCGCGCAAGGACGCGGTGATGCCGGAGATTCGGCCCGAATATCTCGAAGGCAAGAAGGTCGGCGTCATCGCCGGCTCCGCGCACGAGGCGTATCTCAAGGCGATGTTCACCGACGCCGAGCTGCATGCCTATCCCAATGACGATGCGCTCCGCAGCGCTTTACGCAAGGGCGAGGTCGATTTCATCTTCGGCGACGCCATCTCGCTCGCGTTCTGGATCAACGGCACCGATTCCGGCGATTGCTGCGGCTTCTCCGGCGGCCCCTTCGTCGAGAGCCGCTTTTTCGGCGAGGGCATTGGCATCGCCGTGCGCAAGGGCAACGACGTGCTGCGCCAGGCCCTGAACTGGGCCTTGTTCCGCGTCTGGGAAAAAGGCCGCTACACCGATCTGTGGCTGCGGTATTTTTCGGTGAGCCCGTTTTAAGCCGGTCGCTGCGCCCTCCGCCGTCATTGCGAGGAGCTCGCGACAAAATTGCGTAGCAATTTTGCGCTGATGCGACGAAGCAATCCAGACTGTTTCCGCAGTGACAGTCTGGATTGCTTCGCTTCGCTCGCAATGACGGTGCAAGAGGCAATACCGCCCACAAAATTGCATTCTGCCCGGAAATCGCTATTTTCCGCGGCCCGGAGGCCCCTGATGTCCGTTATCGACCTTGCTGCGAACCCGAGCGACCTGCGTGCGCTCGCCGAACAATCCAACGCCTGGCCGTTCGAGCAGGCGAAGGCCATTGTCGCGCGGCTGAAGAAAAGCCCGAAGGACGAGGTGCTGTTCGAGACCGGCTACGGTCCCTCCGGCCTGCCGCATATCGGCACGTTCGGCGAGGTCGCGCGCACCTCAATGGTGCGGCATGCCTTCCGCGTGCTGACCGAGGACAAGATCAAGACGCGCCTGCTCGCCTTCTCCGACGACATGGACGGGTTTCGGAAGGTGCCCGACAACGTCCCCAACAAGGACATGCTGGCCGCGCATCTCGGCAAGCCGCTGACGCGGGTGCCGGATCCGTTCTCCAACGAACACCCGTCGTTCGGGCACCACAACAATGCGCGGCTTCGCGCCTTCCTCGATCATTTCGGATTCGACTACGAGTTCGCCAGCTCGACGGATTACTACACATCGGGCCGCTTCGATGCGACGCTGCTCAAGATGCTGGCCGCCTACGACAAGATCATGGCCATCATCCTGCCGACGCTTGGCCCCGATCGCCGCGCCACTTATTCGCCGTTCCTGCCGATCAGCAAGACGACGGGTGTCGTGCTGCAAGTGCCGATGATCCGCCGCGACGTCGCAGCCGGCACGGTGACCTATGTCGACCCTGATACCAACCAGGAAGTCGAGACGTCCGTGACCGGCGGCAACGTCAAATGCCAATGGAAGGCGGATTGGGCGATGCGCTGGGTCGCGCTTGGCGTCGACTACGAGATGGCCGGCAAGGACCTCATCGACTCCGTGAAGCTGTCCGGCGCGATCGCGCGGGCGCTTGGCGCCACGCCGCCCGAAGGCTTCAACTATGAGCTCTTCCTCGACGAGAGGGGCCAGAAGATCTCGAAGTCCAAGGGCAACGGCCTCACGATCGACGAATGGCTGCGCTACGCCTCGCCGGAATCGCTGTCGCTGTTCATGTATCGCGAGCCGAAGGCGGCCAAGCGGCTGTATTTCGACGTCATCCCGCGCAATGTCGACGATTACCAGCAATTCATCGACGGCTTTGCCAAGCAGGACGGCAAGCAGCAGCTCGGCAATCCGGTCTGGCACATCCACAACGGCAAGCCGCCGAAGGGCGATATGCCCGTCACCTTCCAGCTCCTGCTCACGCTGGTGTCGTCGTCGAACGCGGAGAATGCCGAGACGCTGTGGGGTTTTATTGGCCGCTACCGCCCCGGCGTGAGCCCGCAGACGCATCCGAAGCTGGATGCCATGGTCGGCTATGCCATCAACTATTACCGCGACTTCGTCGCGCCCACGAAGCAGTTCCGCGTGCCCACGGACACAGAGCGCGCCGCGCTACAGGACCTGCGCGATGCGCTGTCGCAACTGCCGCAGGACGCATCGGCCGAGGACATCCAGAACGTCGTCTACGAGGTCGGCCGCCGCGAGCCGTTCCTCGACCAGGTCAAGAAGGGCAAGGACGGGCGCCCCGGCGTCACGCTCGACTGGTTCAACATGCTCTACCAGGTGCTGCTCGGCCAGGAGAAAGGCCCGCGCTTCGGCTCCTTCGTCGCGGTGTACGGCATCCAGAACGCGGTCAACATGATCGACGGCGCACTGGCGCGGAGCGCGTGAGAAACCTGTAGCCCGGATGGCGCGCAGCGAAATCCGGGATCTTCACGAGCGGCGCCAACGGTCCCGGATTGCGCTTCGCTCCATCCGGGTTACAAGTCTTCATTGCAGGCACAACTCTCTCCCACCGACGTCCCGGCGAAGGCCGGGACCCATAACCACAGGGAGAGGTGAGGCGAAGATTCGTAGTCGTGCCTCCGTCGGTACAACGACTCCGGCGTTCGGATAGATCACGCAGTATGGGTCCCGGCCTTCGCCGGGACGACGGCGGTTGAGTGACGCCTGCCTAGATCGAGCGCAGCACGTAACGCCGGTTGTCCTTCTGCACCGGGCGCGCGTTCATCGGATAGAGCTTTGCGAACGCGGCGACATCAGTTGCCGACACCTGGATCGGGTCGGTCAGCAGCAGCCATTCGACCACCTCCGAGCAGGGCGGCGTCGTCAGCGAGCCGGGATAGCGGAAATAGCTGAGCCGCTGCGGCAGCATGGCGTGAGGATCGATGGTCGCGTCGGCTTTCACCGCAGGACCTTCGGCGGCCGGCATGGTCTTGACGATCTTGCCGAAGGCTGCGTTCGGCCTGCCTTCGGCCATCAGCACGCCGACCACGGCGAGTCCGCCGGCATCGTTGCGATGGACGAAATGCGCCTCCATCGAAAAATTCTTGCCGCCGATCATGTGCTCGCTCGGCCGGTGGAAGTGCACCTGAAGCAGCTTGTACTTGACGTTGCCGAGCATGAGCGTGCTGCCCTCGGCGAAGTTGAGCTGGATCGTGTGCCCGTTGTTGACGATGGTGTCGGCGCTCTTGCCCCAGTTCAGCTTCAGAACGGGCAATTGCGACTTGATCGCGCCCTCGATGTCGATCGGCGATTGCTGCAGGCCGACCGCGCAGGCCTTGTTGGCCGCGTCGAGATCACCCCATTTGGCCGGACCGCCGGCGCCCTCATAGCTCCAATGCACGCCTTCGGCGGCGAAGGCCGGCTTGCAGAGCGGACAGAGCGCAAGACCCGCCAGGGCCTTCAATGCGTGACGGCGATTCATCGTATCCCCCCGAGATGAATGTGATCGGCAATCGGTGCGCAACCTATGCGAGGGGGCCGGTGAGTCGCAAGGTCGCCCGCGGCGAATCGCGGCGCGGGAGATGTCATCGCGTGGCCACCGCCGGGCGGGACGCAATCACTGGCTCGCCCAGACGATCCGCGCGATCCAGGCGACGTCGCTCATCGCGATCGTCCGCTCCGCCCGTGACACATCGAGCGGCTGCAAGTCCAGCGCCTTCGCCGTGCGGCGCTTCAGCGTCGCGACCGTCACCTCGCCTGCTTTGGTCTTCACCACCATGCGATCGCCTTTGCGGATCGGCGTGCCCGGCGAGACCAGGATGATATCGCCGTTGCGATAGGCAGGCTGGAGCGCATCGCCGGAAATCTCCAGCGCAAAGGCGTGGCCGTCCTCGGCGGTGGGAAGCGCGATTTCGGTCCAGCCCTTGCCCGTTGGAAAGCCGGATTCGTCGAAAGCGCCGCTGGCACCGGCGAGTGCGAAGCTGAGCAGCGGCACCGAGCGACCGTCGTCGGCGTCCTCGTCGATCAGCCTCGCAAAGCTGTCGATCGAGGAGCCGGCCGCCGCCAGCGCCTTCGCGATCGATTCGGTCGAGGGCCAGCGCTCGCGGCCGTCGGAGGTGACGCGCTTGGACTTGTTGAAGGTGGTGGGATCGAGCCCGGCGCGTTTGGCAAGGCCGGACGGCGACAGCCCGGCGCGCGCGGCCAGCCGATCCAGCGCGACCCAGATCTGGTCGTGAGTTAGCATCCTCTGCGCTTTGGCCTGTTTGACCATGGAAGGTCCAGCCCGTCGCAACTCAGGAAAACTATCCTCAAATCAACCGGTTTTCCGCTTTCCGTGCAAGAGGCGGCGGGGGAAAGCGTTTTCAAGCGAAGTGGGTACCGGTTCGCGTCAAGAAAACGCGTCAAAGCAGGAATCCAGAGCCTCGTTCCGATTTCATCGGAACGGAAAAGGCTCTAGGTCTTGAGTTCGGCAGGGGCCGCCTCTACGGTCGCGCCCGGGTTTTAAGGACCCGCGAGAGACGAAAAAACCCAAAAGACTCAAAGAGCAGTGGTCAAGATCTACAAAATCTGTCCAGCCTCGGCCTGGCGCGAGGCGGAACGGCAGGGTGTCTACCGCGGCAGCGCGGACGATGCGCGCGACGGTTTCATCCATTTCTCGACCGCGGCCCAGGTTCCCGAGACCTTGCGCAAGCACTATGCCGGGCAGCGCGCGCTGTTCCTGGTCGAGGTCGACGGCGATGCGCTCGGCAGCGAATTGCGCTGGGAGCGCTCGCGCAATGACGAGCTGTTTCCGCATCTCTATAGCGAGCTCGATCTCGGCGCGGTGATCGCGGTGATGAACCTCAACATCCGCTCCGACGGTAGCCACGATGTTCCGGAGCTGCTGCCGTGATCCGCGCTTTCGACGCCTTTTCGCTGCCGGTGCTGCGCTGGCTCGATCCGGAAGACGCGCATCGCCTCGCGATCCAGGGCCTGCGCTTTTTGCCGCCGGTCAAGCCGCGCGCTGACGATCCCAAGCTCGCGGTGCGCGCCTTCGGGCTGAACTTCCCCAATCCGATCGGCATGGCCGCGGGCTTCGACAAGAGCGCCGAGGTGCCGGATGCGCTGCTGCGGCTCGGCTTCGGCTTCGTCGAGATCGGCTCGGTGACGCCGAAACCCCAGGCCGGCAATCCGCGGCCGCGGCTGTTCCGTCTGGAGCGCGACGAGGCCGTCATCAACCGCATGGGCTTCAACAATGACGGCGCGGACCTCGTCCTGCGCCGGTTAGCTGCGCGCGCGCAGCACGGCGGCATCGTCGGCGTCAATGTCGGCGCCAACAAGGATTCACCCGATCGCGTCGGCGACTACGTCAAGCTGATCGAGACCTTTGCGCCGGTCGCGAGCTATTTCACCATCAACGTCTCCTCGCCGAACACGCCGGGCCTGCGCAATTTGCAGGAAGGCGCATTGCTCGACGATCTCCTCGCCAGGGTGATCGACGCGCGCGAGCGGGTGCGGCAGAAGGCCGGCGACACGCCGGTGCTGCTCAAGATCGCGCCTGACCTCAGCCTCGCCCAGCTCGACGACGTCGTGCAGGTCGCGCGCTCGCGCCGGGTCGACGGCATGATCGTGTCCAACACGACCATCGCGCGGCCGAGCACGCTGCGCGAGGAAATGCGCGCCAGGGAGCAGGGCGGTCTGTCCGGACGGCCGCTATTCCGCCTGTCGACGCGCATGGTCGCGGAGACCTATGTGCGCGTCGAGGGCGCATTCCCGCTGATCGGCGTCGGCGGGGTCGATTCGGGCGGGGCTGCGTTGACCAAGATCCGCGCCGGTGCCAGCCTGATCCAGCTCTATTCGTCGCTGGTCTACAAGGGTCTCGGTCTCGTCGACGAGATCAAGCGCGACCTGACGTCGACGCTGCTCCGCACGGGGCGGGATTCGCTCTCCGAGATCGTCGGCGCGGATGCCGCGACGCTCACGGCGGAAGACTGGCCGGGGATGTAAGGCGGTCCCGTGCCCCGGTTCTGCGCAGCATCACTGCGTGCTGCAGCGAGTCCGGGACATGAACATCTCGCGTTCCCCC
>NZ_PSRT01000014.1 GCF_004212635.1 Bradyrhizobium genosp. SA-3
TTTTATGAGCGGGTGAAAGTCGGAGCGAAAGTGATCGTGCTTCCGGCAACCGCTGCCCGTCGACCATCCCAGGGAGCGCCGCCCGACGCCGCTTTCCGAGCGCCGGACCCGGCATTGCCGTCGAACCGGCCCTTTGCAACTAACGCGCAGATGCTGTCATCTGGACCGAAGGTCGCTGATGTCCAGTAACTCAGTCCCCCGTCCTCTGTCTGCAACTGAGGGCAAGGAGGCGATTCAAGTGGTCGCTTTTAATTCAGCTTCTGGCCCTTCTGAGACATGCGGGGCCGTCCAGTTTGCGCCAAGAGCTGAGGCTTGGGCCCACTAAGCTCCGTCCTTTCTGCACGCTGCAATGCGCCACAATAATCACCTGGCAAAAGCAGGATGAAAGTCTGACCGCGATCAGGTTAAGTTGAAGGTCACAACTTTGGAGAGCGCCCGGCTATGAAAGGAAGCGGAGAACTCAGCGCGGTATGAAGCTGTTCTAAGCGCGGGAGGCGCGCAGAAGATCTTGGTGCACCGTCGGCCTTGGTCATGCTCCGTATAGTGAGCGGCCAAGCGCGAGGTTTATTTTGGAAACAGCCTGTCGCGAATGTAGCGTGAAGTTGGGGTCAGCTTGAGTCCTCGCGGCTTTCGCCATGCCGCCCTGTCGATCTCCCTCTTGTCGCCGATCTTCAATGGACCTGAAACCTTCTTGGTCCGGAAGATCGCGTCGCTCATCCTTCGGCCGGTCTGGCGGTTCTTGCCACTGACTTCCTTCCACAGCCTCAACTCACCAAACCTGAGCTTGGGCAGCTCCTCGGTGATCTCGCGATAGAGACACTTGCTCTTACTCTCGCCGGCCCGCCTCCGGCCGCCCGGAAACATCCATCGCTTGTCGCGCCGCCGTCGGACCAGGAGTACTCTGCCCTTCCTTGCAGCGACAAGTTTTGATGACTTCGCCATTCCTCTATTCCGCCAGCTCGATTGCAATGGGTTGGTGATCGGAAGCATCAGTCGCCTCGTTGACCTCGATGCTGCGAACGTAACCGATCAAATCTTCCGTCACGAAAATGAAGTCGCGACAGTCCGGCCCGTCGGCCCACTGCGCGCGGTCGTAGATTCCGCAAGTCGGCGCACGAGCGCGGCCGGTACGATTGGCGGTCCATGCATCCCGATAGGCCAGACCGGGCCGGCCGGATCGGGCAATCAATGCATGCTGGGGGTCGGCAACGTCAAAATTGAAATCGCCACACATCAGGCTCGACGCGGCGACCGTCTGGCTTCCGTAGGGCTCATCGTGCCGGAATCCCGCCGCCTTGGGGCTTACCGATGCATCCTCCTGCAAATCCAGCAATCGCCCGATCTGCGCCTCCCGTTGAGCTGCTGAATGAAACTCGAGATGTGTGTTGACGATGCGGATCGCACCAAACGGCGCCTGAACCGTGACCTCCAGGGCGTGACGGCGCATGCTGCGCACGGTGGCCGCGCCCGGCCACGGCAGCAGGTGATTGGCGATCTGCAGCACCGGCAACCGCGACAGCGTCATGTTGCCGAAGCGGTGGAGGTTGCCATCACGATCGACAGTTTCGATCGCAGGTCGGAATATTGCGGAGTAGCCCGGCAGCAGGGCCGCCAGCTGTGCGCTCTGATCCGCTCCATCACCAAATCTCGAGAAGTTCGCGCTCACCTCCTGGAAGCAGAACACGTCCGCGTCGAGCGTCTGCCTGGCGACGGTAACGATCCTTGCAAGATCGGTCACGCCGTCGCAGCCTTTTCCGCACTGTATGTTCCAGGTGAGAAGTTTCATTACCGGATACCTGCACGCATGAATGACTGAACGAACTGACGCTGAAACAGCAGAAACGCGATCAACAGCGGCGCCATCGTCATCACGGTTGCCGCTGTGATCACTGACCAATCCACGCCGGTTTCCGGCGCGCCGAACACGGCAAGACCCACCGTGAGCGGCCGCGCTTCCACCGAATTCGTGACGATCAGCGGCCACAGGAAGTTGTTCCAGTGATAGCTGACGGAGACGAGGCCAAAGGCGACGTAGGTCGGGCGAGCCAGCGGGACATGGACTCGCCAGAGGATTGCGAGCGGACCCGCTCCCTCGACCCGGGCGGCTTCGACCAACTCCTGAGGCACGCCCTTGAAGGTTTGCCTCAGCAGGAAGATGCCAAAGGCGCTCGCGAGATAGGGCAGCGCGATGGCAGGGATCGTATCGAGCAATCCCAGCCTAGCGATCGCGCGGTAGTTCTCGACGATCAGGACGTCGGGCATGATCATCAGCTGGAGCAGAACGAGAGCGAAAGCAATGCCGCTGCCTTTGAACTTGAACCGCGCAAAGGCGTAGGCGGCCAGCGTCGACAGGATGAGCTGGCCGACCAGGATCAGCGTCACCAGGACGACCGTGTTGAGATAGTACCTGGCGAACGGCGCCTGCCTCCACGCCCGGGCGAAATTCTCCAACGTCCAGGGCGCGGACAGGCTGAACGACGTGGCGTAGGCGGCCGGATGCAGCGCGCTCCAGAAGGCATAGGCCAACGGGGCAAGCCAGATCAAAGCCAGAAGCCATGCTGCGACGGCCTCGACGGGGTGTGTCCGGCCTCTCATTGGTAGTGGATCCTGCGATCAAGATAACCGAACTTGATCAGCGCAATCGCGCTCAGGAGCATCAGAAGCACCACCGTCAGCGTTGCCGCGTAGGAGGAATCCTGGAAGGTGAAGGCGACTTCATAGATATAGTAGAGCAGCAGCGTGCTTGCGTTGTTCGGACCGCCCTTGGTCATGATGACCAGGTGGTCCACCAGCTTGAACGAGTTGATGACCGCATTGATTGCCACGAACAGCGTGGTTGGCATCAGCAGCGGGAACGTAATCCGTCGGAACGTGTACCATCGGCTCGCGCCTTCGATGGAAGCGGCTTCAACGAGGTCCGGGGAGAGCTGCTGCAGCGCCGCCAGATAGAAGATCATGAAGAAGCCGGCTTCTTTCCAGATCACCATGACGATCAGGCAGCCCATTACCGTCGAGGGATCGCCAAGCCAGTTCCAGCCGGCGAGGCCGAAGAGTCCACGCAACTGGTCCAACAGCCCGTAATCCGGCGTATAGAAAAACAACCAGATGTTGGCGACGGCGATCATTGGCAGCACGGTCGGCGTGAAGTAGGCGAGTCGCAGAAAGCCACGGCCGCGCATGTTGCGATTGACCCAGACCGCCATCATCAGAGCCAGGGCAATCGATGTCGGGATCGTGCCGAGCGCAAACCAGAAATTATTGACCAGCGCCTTCCAGAAGATCGGATCGACCGCCAAAGCCCGATAGCTGTCGAGGCCGACGAAGGCCTCCGTGCCGTTCCGGCGCGTGATGAACAGCGAATGCCGGATCGTCGCCAGGATCGGAAAATGCGTGAACGCGACCAGCAGGGCCGCCGCCGGCAACAGCAGCAGCCAGGCATTCACAGCATTCCACCACGCCTGCGATCCGGCGCGGCGCGGGACGATTGGCGATGAGGCGGCGTAGTCGGACATCCGTGAGCCGGCGGGATGGCGGCGACCCGCCATCCCGCCACGTCCCTATTTGTAGGCGCGCAAGACGCGGTCGGACTGCTGCTGTGCGGCGGCCAGCGCCTCCTGCGGCTTCTGCGCGCCCGTGATCGCGGCCTGCACGGCATCGCCGACGAACTTGTAAATGCGGCCATTCTCGTGGACGGAGAGCTCCGGCACGGCATGCTCCAGCTGATCGCGCGCGACGGTGGCCTGCGGGAACGCCTTTGCGTAGGCTTCCATCGCCGGCGTCTTGTAGGCGGCCGGCGACACTGCCACGTAGCCGGTCTTCATGCTCCATTCCGCCGCGCGTTCCGGAGCCGTCATCCATTGAATGAACTTGACGGCCGCCTTCTGCTGCTCGGGAGATGCACTCTTGAAGATGTAGAAATTGCCGCCGCCGGTCGGCGATCCGCGCCGCTCCTTGGCCGGCAGCATGGCCACGCCGAACTGGAATTTCGCGGCGTCCTTGACCGCCGTCAGATTGCCGGTGGTGTGCCACATCATCGCCGTCTTGCCTTCGAGGAAATCGGTGCGCAGCGTCGCCCAATCGATGCTGCCGGCCGGGGCAACGTTGTGCTTGCGCGACAGGTCGACCCAGTACTCAAGGGCGGCGACCGTCTTCGGAGCGGTCAGATAGACCTCGTTGCCGGGCTCGTTCATCATCTTCTGGCCGTTCTCGATCGCCAACGCCTGCAGCATCCAGTAGGCATAACCGGTCGAGGGAATTTCGACGCCCCAGCGCGTCGTGTTGCCGCCCTCTTTCTTGACCATCTTCTTCGACATCTCGACCATTTCGTCCCAGGACGCGGGCGCCTTCTCGGGATCGAGGCCCGCCTCCTTGAAGGCGTCCTTGTTCCAGTACAGCACGATCGTCGAACGCTGGAACGGCACGCTCCAGGTCTTGCCGTCGATCTGCCCGTTGGCCATGAACGCCGGATAGAACTCCTTGAACCAGGCCTTGTCGCTGACGAGGCCGTCAAACGGCACGATGGCGTTCTCGTCTATCAGCGTGAACACGTCGGTCGACAGCAGCACCGACAGTTGCGGCGGCTGCCCGCCCTTCATGGCGGTCATCGCCTTGGTCATCGTATCCGTGTAGTTGCCGGCATAGACCGCCGTCACCTTGATGTCCGGATTGTCCTTCTCGAAGCGCGAGACCATGTCGTCGATGATCTTGGTGACGGGACCGCCGACCGCGACCGGGTAGTACATCGTCAGATCCACCGCGGCGGCGGGACGTGCCCCCATCGAGAGCACGGCAAGTGCGGCTGCCATCAACATCGTTCGTCGCGCAAACATCTCTCTCTCCCTTGTAATCCGCCGACTGCCCGAAACCGCCGCTGCTATCCAACGGACCTCGCCAGCCGACCCTCCTTGACTGAAGTCTCCAATCGGCGTTCCGAAGCCGGATCGAACCGATGCTCGTGCCCCGCCTCCCAAGCCAGCCGGACATCCTCGCCGGGCTGAACCTTGCTGAAACCATCGAGTCGAACCGAGATCGGCTGACTGTCGATCTCGCACAGCACGATGCTGTCTGCCCCGAGATGCTCGACCGCCTTGACCCGCGCACAATGATCCCCACCGGGCGCGATGCGGATGTGCTCCGGCCGGATGCCGATGAGATAATCGCCCTGACGCACCAGATTCATCGGCGGGGTGCCAATGAACCGCGCCGTGAACGCCGTCGCTGGTCGATTATAGAGCTCTTCGGGTGAGCCGTTCTGCTCGATACGGCCATCGCGCATCAACACGACGCGGTCCGCCATCGTCATGGCTTCCGTCTGATCGTGGGTCACGTAGACCATCGTCATGCCTAGACGCTGTTGCAATGCACGGATTTCCGTCCGCATTTCGTGTCGCAGCTTGGCATCCAGGTTGGACAGCGGCTCATCCATGAGACAGACCCGCGCCTCCGCGATGATGGCGCGTCCCAGCGCGACGCGCTGGCGCTGCCCCCCGGACAATTGCGCCGGCTTGCGCTCGAGCAGATGCGCGAGACCGACGATGTCGGCCACGCGACGGAGCCGGGCGTCGCGCTCGGCGCGCGACACGCGCCGCACGCGCAGGCCGAAGATGATGTTCTCGGCCACGCTTAAATGCGGAAACAGCGCATAGGATTGGAAGACCATGGAGATCTTCCGTTGCGCTGGCGTCAGGTGAGTCACGTCGACGCCGCCGATGGCGATCGTGCCGGCGTCGGCATCCTCGAGGCCGGCGATCAGCCGCAGCGTGGTCGACTTGCCGCAGCCGGACGGTCCCAGCAGCACCAGCAGCGAGCCCTCGTCCGCCGTCAGACTGACGTCATCGACGGCGCGCATCGCGCCCCAGGACTTGGAGACATGACTCAGCGTTATCGCCGACATGGCCGGTTTGCTCTCAGCATGATGCAGCTACGCGCGCCGGCTGCGCCTCGCTCCAACGGAGCCACGCAAGGCCGGTTACCGCAGCAGACCGGTCCATGCGTGTCCCTTGAGCCACGCGAGTTCATCGGCGTAGCGACTATTATGTTCATATGAACATAACGTGGCACCATATGAAACAGAAAATTGCACCGCCGGTGTTCAAATGATACTTTCGTTGGGAACGGAGATCCCATGCTCAGGAGCGCCACGACACGTCAGTCGCACATCCTGGAGATCGTGCGCGAGCAAGGCTTCGCCTCCATCGAGCAGCTTGCGGCGCGTTTCGACGTGACGCAGCAGACCATCCGTCGCCTTGTGAATGCGCTCTGCGACCAGGGACTGCTCCGGCGGGTGCATGGCGGGGTCAGCCTCCCCGTCCAGAACCAGAACCTCGCCTATGGCAGCAGACACAGGTTGAACGCCGACGCCAAGCGGCGGATCGCGTACGCGACCGCCAAACTCATTCCCGACGGAACGTCGCTGATGATCGGGCTTGGCACGACGCCCGAATATGTCGCGCAGGCACTTTCCCGCCGACGGGATCTGCGGGTGATCACCAACAGCCTGAACGTAGCCGCAGCCTTCTCGCACAATCCGGACGTGGAGATCACCATCGCCGGCGGCACGCTGCGGCCGCTCGACCGCGACATCATTGGTGAGGCCGCCGTGCGCTTCTTCTCGGGATTCCGCGCCGACTTCGGAATCTTTGGCGTCGGCGGCGTCGATCCCGACGGCACGCTGCTCGACTTCCATGTCGATGAAGTCAAGGCACGCCAATCCATCGCCGCCAATTCACGAACGTCCGTGCTCGTGGCCGACATCACCAAATTCGGGCGCAATGCGACGGTTCGCGGCGGCCACCTCGACGAGTGCCACCATCTCGTCGTCGACGACCGATTGCCGGCAACGTTTGAGCTGATTGCGCAGCGGTATAGCGGCCAAATCCATACGGCCGGCGACGCTCGTGCAAATTTCGAGCGCCTCGGCGACACCTAGCCGACAACTGCACATCATCGCTGCTCGGCCCCGATCGCGCCTCCCCTCGGCGAGGTCCGCGATCGATTCACGCTCCGCGCGGAACGGCCGGAGGACGATCCATTTTGTCGCGGTTGACTTGTTATAACATTTAGGCAAATGTCCTAACTAACCGGAAATATAAATCCGGATTTTCGGGAGGACCGCATGCCGTCATTCACGCCGACGCGACGAACGCTACTCAAGACCGGAACCGCAGCCGCCGCTTTCGCGACTGTTGGTCCGGGCTTTCTCCGGCAAGCCACAGCACAGGACGCCGACCTCGCGCCTTACAAATCCGCGCAGATCGACTGGCAGCAGGTCTCCGGCGAGACCATCACCGTCGCGGTGATCCCGGCCAGCTACTTCGAAAACCTCATCGCGCTGGCGCCGCAGTTCAAGGCGCTGACCGGCATCGACGTCCGTTTCGAAAAGATTCCGCCGGCGCAGATCCGGCAGAAGAGCGTCATTGACCTGACCTCGAAAACCGGCACCTACGCGACCCACGCCGCCGACCCCATGTATTACGCGCTCTATGCCGCGAATAAATGGGTCGAGCCGCTCGACAGCTATCTGAGCGACAAGTCGCTAACGGATCAGGCCTGGTTCAAGCTCGACGACATCATTCCGGCCTGGCGCAGCGCCAACGGCATCGACGGCAAGCTCTACGGCATGCCCTATGACGGCGAAGTCACCATTCAGGTCTATCGCAAGGATCTCTACGATGCGAAGGGCCTCAAGCCGGCCGACACACTCGAAGCCTATATGTCGAACGCCGCGGCGTTGAACGCGCCGAACGACCGCGTCTGGGGCGCAGCGCTGCGCGGCGTCGCCGGTGCCGGCCAGAACATGTACATCTATCCGTCGATCTTCCGGGAGTTCGGCGGCGACTGGATGAAGGGCGGCAAGCTCACTGTCAACGGCCCCGAGGCCGAGGCGGCGCTCGCCTGGTACGTCGACATCATGAAGAAGTACGCGCCGACGGCGGCTGCGAACTGGAACTGGCCCGACATCGCGGATGCGTTCTCGCAAGGAACGGTCGCAAGCTACATCGACGCACATTCTTCGGCCTCCGTAATCAACAATCCCGAGAAGTCCAAGGTGATCGGCAAGGTTGCCTATGCACGCTGGCCGAAGGGCCCGTCGGGCAAGCGCACCACCTCGATCTGGAACTGGGGCTTCCCGATCAATTCCGCGCTGCCGGAGAAGAAGCGCAAGGCGACCTGGCTCTTCATTCAGTGGGCCGCGAGCGCCGAGACCCAGGCGCGCACCGCGCACAAGTTCGCCGGTCCCACCAAACGCTCGGGCGTCAACCGCACTTCGGTCTGGAAGGATCCCGACTACATCAAGCTGATGAACGGCTTTGGCGATAATTTCGTCGAGGCCACGATGGGCGCCCTGCAGGAGGACACTGACGTCGACTGGCGTCCGCGCGTGCCGCAATGGCCGGCGATCGGCGACACCATGGCAACCGCGATCCAGTCGGCCCTCTCCGGCCAGGCCACGATTAAGGCCGCATTAGACGATGCGCAGCGCCGCATCGAACCCATGATGCGCGGCTGAGCCATGGCGACGACAACGGTGACATCGGCCGGGATCGCGAGCGAGGCGCCTCGCAGCGATTTCGGCCGCGTCCTGGCGCAGCGCGAGCGCCGGTTTGCGGCGGCCCTGCTTGCACCGGCGTTTCTTGCGCTGCTCGCCACAACGACGTTTCCGCTGCTCTTCCTAGTCTACACCAGTGCATTCCGGATGGATCTGGCGATGCCGTTCACCAACGGCTTCGTCGGATTCGAGAACTACCAGGTGCTGCTCTCCGACGAGCGCTTCTGGACCTCGCTGCTGGTGAGCCTCGTCTATACCGGCTCGACGGTCGCGCTGCAGGTCATCATCGGCCTGGCGCTCGCCTTGTTGGTCATGGACATGAAGCGCGGCCAAGGCTGGTTCCGCGTCATCGCCATCCTGCCCGTGGTGCTGTCGCCGGCCGTGGTCGGCATGATCTGGCGTACCTTCATGCTGGCGCCGGAATTCGGCATCGTGGACTTCCTCGCCATCAACGCCGGCCTCGGCAGCAAGAACTGGCTCGGCGATCCCACGCTCGCGATGGTCTCGGTGATCGCGATCCACACGTGGCAGTGGACGCCGTTCGCGTTCATGGTGCTGCTGGCTTCGCTCGCCTCGCTGCCCGAGGATATCTACGAGGCCGCGCGGCTCGACCGAGCCTCCGCTTGGCAACGCTTTCGCCGCATCACCCTGCCCTTGCTGCGCCCGGCGATCGTCATGGTCATCATCATGCGGACCATGGTGGCGCTGACCGCGTTCGCGGCGATCTTCACCGTCACGGCCGGCGGGCCCGGCACCGCGACCGAGATCCTCAATCTCTATGCCTACCGGAAATCCTTCACCGAATTGTCGATCGGCTACGGCTCGGCGCTCGCGGTCGCCCTCCTGATCGTGACCATCATCATCTCCGGCATCCTGTTCGCGATGCGGAGGGCGAAATGACCGCAAAGCGCTTTCGCGTCTTCGCCCTGCTGGCGATCTCCATGGTGTTCCTGCTGGCTTGGGCGTTTCCGATCATCTGGAGCGTGCTGAACTCGCTCAAGACCGATTCCGACGTACTGGCCTATCCGCCCAAGCTGGTGTTCACGCCGACGCTGGAGGCCTATCGCGACGTGTTGTTCGGCTCGGGATCGATCCTGCCGAACCTGCTCTCCAGCGTCATCATTTCCGTCGGCACCACCATCGTCACGATGCTGATGGCGGTGCCCGCGGCCTACGCACTGGCGCGCCTGCGCTTTCGCGGCAAGAAGTTCGCAGGCTTCTACGTGCTCGCAACGCAGATGCTGCCGCCAGTCGGCATCATCATCCCCTACTTCCTCGTGCTGCGGAACATCGGCTGGATCGACACCTATCAGGGCATCATCCTGATCTATCTGTCGTTCTCCCTGCCCTTCGCGATCTGGCTGCTGGTCTCCTATTTCGAGGACATTCCCTTCGAGATGGAAGAAGCCGCCTATCTCGACGGCGCCAGCCGATTGAAGACATTGTGGCGGATCATCATTCCGCAGGTCCGCGGCGGCATCGCCGTAACTATCGTGTTCGTGTTCCTCAATGCGTGGAACGAATTCCTGTTCGCCGTCGTGCTCAGCGGCAACACGGTACGTCCGGTCACGGTCGCCATGTTCAATTTCGTCTCCGTCGAACAGACGCTGTGGGCCAAGCTCGCGGCGGTCTCGGTCCTTGCTATGCTGCCTGTCGTCGTCCTCGGCGTGGTCGCGCAGAAGCATATCGTGAAGGGCCTGACGGTCGGTGCAGTCAAGGGCGGAGGGCGCCGATGAACGGCCAGGGTCAGGTCAGTTTTCGCAACATCGTCAAGATGCACGGCGAGTTCGCCGCGCTCAAGGGCGTGAATTTCGATATCAGGCCGGGCGAATTCTTCGCCCTGCTCGGTCCTTCCGGCTCGGGCAAGAGCACGACGCTGCGCATCCTCGCCGGCCTGGATGCGCCAACTGCCGGCCGCGTGCTGATCGACGACAAGGACGTGACCTCGACCGATGCGCGTGACCGCGATATCGCCATGGTGTTCCAGAGCTACGCGCTCTATCCGCACATGACGGTTGCCGAGAACATCGCCTTTCCGCTGGAGATGGCCAAGCTGCCGAAGGCCGAAATCACGCCCGCCGTGAAGGACGCGGCGCGCAAGGTGAAGATCGATCATTTGCTCGACCGCAAGCCGGGCCAGCTCTCGGGCGGCCAGCAGCAGCGCTGCGCGCTGGCTCGCGCCATCGTGCGCAAGGCTCGCCTGTTCCTGCTCGACGAGCCGCTCTCGAACCTCGACGCAAAGCTGCGGCTGGAAACCCGCGCCGAGCTGAAGAAGCTGCAGCGATCGCTTGGCGTCACCGCGGTCTATGTCACGCACGATCAGGAAGAGGCGATGACGCTCGCGGACCGCATGGCGGTGTTCATGTCGGGCGAGATCCAGCAGGTCGGTACGCCCGCCGAGGTGTTCGCCCGTCCGAACTCGATCGACATTGCCGGTTTCATCGGCAATCCCCCGATGAACCTCGTCCCCGCCCGGTACGTGGATGGCGACGTCATTGTCGCAGGCCATCGTCTCAAGACGACGGCCGCAACCGCGGGTGAGCGCGATGTGGTGGTCGGGCTTCGGCCCGGCGCCCTGCGCATGGCGGAGGATGGCCTCGGCGCGCGCGTCGATCTGATCGAGGATCTCGGCGATACCGCCGTGCTCGACCTCGACTGCGCCGGCACCATGATCCGCATGCGCGTCGCCGACGGCAACATTCCCGGCGAGGGCGACACGATCTCGATCACGGCCCGCCCGCAAGACATTCACCTGTTCGATCCAGCAACACGCATGCGGCTCTGACACCATGGCTGTTCAAACACGCAAGAAGAAGCCCGCACCGCTCGGCAGCGATGTCGTTGCGGAGGGCTCGACGCCCATGCATATCCAGATCCGTGAATCCATTCGCAGCCAGGTGCGCGACGGCAAGTTGATCGACGAGACCGGCCGCCTGATGACCGAGGCTGAGCTCGGCCGCCATTTTGGCGTCAGCCGCATCACCATCCGCAACGCCATAGCCCCCCTCGTGAACGAAGGCATGTTCGACCGCTCGCGCGGCCGCGGCACCTTCCTGCGCTCGAACCAGCCCGAGAACTGGGTTGGCCATCTCATGGGGTTCTCGGAAACCATCCGCGACGCCGGCTACCAGGCCGGCGCAAGAATCCTGCAGCAAGGCATGACCAACCGGCACGACGCCGCCGTTCGAGAGCAGCTTCGCGAACGAGCCGTCTGGCAGCTTCGACGCCTCCGCCTCGCAGACGACACGCCGATCGCGATCGAGCACGCCTTCTATCCGCCGGACATCGGTCTCGAACTGGAGAAGCGCGATCTGGTCTCGATCATCATGTATCGCGTCTTTGAGGACGAGCTTGGCCTCGCCATCAAGGATGCGCAGCAGACCATCAGCGCCGATCTCGCTGATGCCGGCAGCGCAAAGCTGCTCGGCGTGAAGGTCGGCTCGCCGCTGCTCGCCATCGAACGCGTCACCTTCGGCAAGGACGGACGGGCGCTCGAGCTGCTGCGCGCTGTGTACTTACCGAAATATTTCCGCCTCAGCATCAGCCTGACGCGCCGCCACTAACAACGCCACACGTCAATAACGAGGACACAAGCATGCCGAATGGCGCAAAGACTTCCGACAGCCCCAACATCCTGCTCATCCTCAACGACGACATGGGCTTTTCAGACATCGGCTGTTACGGCGGCGAGATCCAGACGCCGAACCTCGATCGGCTTGCGGCCAATGGCTTACGCTATTCGCAGTTCTACAACACCGCCCGCTGCAGCCCCTCGCGCGCCTCGCTGCTGACCGGCCTGCATCCGCACCAGACCGGCATCGGCATCCTCACCTACAGCAACGGCCCCGAGGGCTATGCTGGCAATCTAAACAAGAGCTGCGTGACGATCGCCGAGGCGCTGAAGAGCAAGAACTACACGTCCTACCTCAGCGGCAAATGGCACATCGCCAGCAGCCTGACGGAGCCCACCGACGCGTGGCCGATGCAGCGCGGCTTCGACCATTTCTACGGCACCATTATCGGAGCCGGCAGCTTTTACCATCCCAACACGCTCACCCGCGGCAACGACAATATCGAGCATGAGGCGGTGAAGGATCCGTCGTTCTTCTACACCGACTCGATCAGCGACCAGGCCGCGGCCTTCATCCGCCAGCACAAGGCGGAGAAGCCCGACGCCCCGTTCTTCCAGTATGTCGCCTACACGGCGCCGCACTGGCCGCTCCACGCACATGACGAGGATATCGCGAAGTACAAGGGCCGCTTCGACGCGGGCTGGGACAGGCTGCGCGAAGAGCGCCTCAAGCGTCTCGTCGATGACGGCATCATTCATCCGAACTGGCGCCTGACCGATCGCGATCCGACCCAGCCGCCGTGGACCGCCGCGGAGCAGCGCGAATGGACGCTGCGCTGCATGGAAGTCTACGCGGCCCAGATCGATCGCATGGACCAGGGCATCGGCCGTATCCTGAAGGCGCTGGAAGAGACCGGGCAGATGGACAACACGCTGATCATCTTCCTGTCCGACAACGGCGCCTGCGCCGAGGATATTCCGGAGGGGGTCACCGCGAAGGAGCTGGTCGACCAGCTGATGATCGCCCAAGCCAAGACACGGGACGGCAAGCCGGTGCGCTTCGGCAATGACCCGACCATGATGCCCGGCCCCGAGGACACTTATCAGAGCTACGGCACCGCCTGGGCCAATCTCTCCAACACGCCGTTCCGTCTCTACAAGCACTGGATCCACGAGGGCGGCATCGCGACACCGTTCATTGTGCACTGGCCGCGCGGCATCTCCGAAAAAGGCGGCCTGCGGCACAATCCAAGCCAGCTCACGGACGTGATGGCGACCATCCTCGACGTCACCGGCGCCACCTATCCCAAGGAGTATAACGGCAACGCCATCCTGCCCTGCGAAGGCGAGAGTCTGGTGCCGTCATTCGCGTCGGCCTATGGCAACCGTGGCCCGCTGTTCTGGGAGCACGAGGGCAATGCGGCCGTGCGCGTCGGCAAGTGGAAGCTGGTCCGGAAGTATCCCGGCCCTTGGGAGCTCTACGACATGGAGACCGACCGCACCGAGATGAACGATCTGGCCGCGCAGCATCCGGATCGCGTCCGCGAGATGACGGCTCAGTATCAGCAATGGGCGAACCGTTGCGGCGTGATCCCGCGCGAGAAGATTCTCGAGCTGATGAAGGCGGAAGGCGGCACCGCCTTCTGGGAGGAAGAGAAGCAGAAATAGGGCATGACTGGGGATCGCCCACATTGTTGCACCCTGCGCGCCGCCGGCAACGAACCGGCGGCGGACATTGATGCGCAAGCAGCGATCCTTCCCAGTCCAACCCCGATCCCGCGCCGATGGAGCTCGCTGATCGGCGGTACTTTCTACATGGGATCTGCCGACGGGGGCTTTGCCGAAGACGGCGAAGGCCCGGTGCGGCTCGTCACGCTGTCGCCGTTTGCCATTGCCTGTCACACCGTGAGCAATCTGCAATTCGGCGATTTCATCCGTGCCACGGGCTACACGACGGATGCCGAACGCTACGGCTGGAGCTTCGTCTTCGACGGGCTCCTGCCCGAAGCGACGCGCACCGCGCGCATGATGCGCGTTCAGGAAACGCCATGGTGGATCCCGGTGACGCGCGCTTATTGGGCGCAGCCGGAAGGACCGTCGAGCAGCATCCTCGACAGGCTCGATCATCCCGTCGTCCACGTCTCCTGGAACGACGCACAAGCTTACTGCCAATGGTCCGGCACGCGCCTGCCGACCGAAGCAGAATGGGAGATGGCCGCGCGCGGCGGGTTGGACCAGGCCACCTATCCCTGGGGCAACGCGCTGCAGCCCGACGGCGAGCATCGCTGCAACATCTGGCAGGGCAACTTTCCCGACCGCAACACCGTGGATGATGGCTATTTCGGCACGGCACCCGTTCACACTTTCCCGCCCAACGGATATGGCCTGCACAATGTCGCAGGAAACGTCTGGGAATGGTGCGAGGACTATTTTTCGTCGAGCTATCACCGGCTCACGCCATCACGAGACCCCTTGAACCGCGAGCCGGCTCCCAACCGATCGATGCGCGGCGGATCCTTCCTCTGCCACGAATCCTACTGCAATCGCTACCGCGTCGCAGCGCGAAGTTCCAATACGCCCGACTCCTCGGCCAGCAATATTGGCTTCCGCGTCGCACGCACCGAGCCGCTGCGGGATCCAGCATAGGATGACGCAGGCATCACATCCTGCGAAGCCGGCCTCTGCTCCCGGCATCCGCCTGCTGCCGCTATTCCTGCGCAATTTCGTACGCAATCGCGAGACTGGCCTCGTGCTGGTCGCCATCGTGATCGGACTGCTCAGTGGCGTACTGGTGGCCGCGATCTCGAGCCTCAGTCAGGTCTCTCACGCACTGCTGTTCGACATTCCTTTTGACGCACATCTCAGCGCCACCGGCGTGATCTCCTGGCAGCGCACGCTGCTTGTCCCGATGCTCGGCGGCCTCGTTCTCGCGCTGATCGGACTGTACTTCGCCCGGCGCGTGAAGGGACAGCAGCTCGCCGACGCGATCGAAGCCAATGCGCTCTATGGCGGCCGAGTGTCCTTTCGCGGCAACTTGCTGATCTCGATCCAGACGCTGCTGTCCAACGGCTTCGGCGGATCCGTCGGGCTGGAGGCCGGCTATACCCAGATCTGCTCGATGTTCGGCTCTCATGTCGGCCAGCGCCTGGCCGCGCGCCGGAACGACATGCGGCTCCTGGTGGCCTGCGGCGCCGCGGGTGCGATCAGCGCTGCGTTTTCTGCACCGCTCGCGGGCGCCTTCTATGCCTTCGAGGTCGTACTCGGTGCCTATACGTCCGCCGGTCTCGTGCCGGTCATCGCCAGCGCGGTCACCGCGTGGCTCGTCGCGCGGCAGTTGACGCACCAGTCCTTCCTGATGGTGCCTGGCTTCCCTTCACCGGTTTCCGTCGAGATGATCGGCCAGACGGTGCTGATCGGCATCATCTGCGCCTTCGTCAGCATCCTCGTCATGCTCGCCGTTGCATTCTCCGAGCGCTGCTTTCAGCGCATCACGGTGTTCAAGGGCCTGCTGCGGCCAATTTTCGGCGGCCTCCTCCTCGGCGGCCTCGCCCTGCTGACGCCGACCGTGCTCGGCGCCGGCCACGGTGCGATGCAGATCCTGCTGGTCAGCAATCCGACCTGGCTCCTGCTCACGACCACCATCGTGTTCAAGATCCTGGCCTCTGCCATCTCGCTCGGCTCGGGCTTTCGCGGTGGCCTGTTTTTCGCCTCGCTCCTGCTCGGCGCGCTGATCGGACAGCTCTACAGCATCGTGCTGACCGGCCCTCTTCCCACGCTTGCGCTTCAGCCCGGCACGGCAGCCATCGCAGCGCTCGCCGCGCTCGGAACCGGCGTCCTTGGCGCGCCGTTCAGCATGGTCTGTCTCGCGCTCGAGATCACCGGCGATTTTTCCGTCACCGTCGGCGCCGTAGTCGCATCATCGGTCTGCGCGCTGATCGTTCGCGAGCTGTTCGGCTACAGTTTTGCGACTTGGCGCTTTCATCTCCGCGGCGAGGCGATCCGCGGCCCGCAGGACATCGGCTGGGTAAGGCAAATGAGCGCGGCTTCCCTGATGCGCACTGATTTCGAGACTGCGCCAACGACAATGCCGATCGGCGAGGCGCAAAAGCTGTTCTCGCCGGCGCAGGTCCGCCAGATCCTGCTGCGCGATCCCAACGGGATCTATGCGGGCATCGTCCCTGCCGCGACGCTGCATTCCGTGGCCAATCAGGACGGGGAGCTGCTCGGGTCGCTGGCGCAGCAACAGGATCAGTACCTGCTTCCGATCACGCCCGTGCGCGAGATCCTGAAGGCGTTTGAGCGCAGCGAAGCCGATGTGCTCGCGGTTGTCGACCGCACCGATCATCGCGCTACGATCGGCACCCTGAGCGAAGCCCACGTCCTGCGCACATACGGCGAAGAACTCGAGCGTCGGAACCAGGAACTGTTCTCGCGTTGAGGGCGCTAAAACATGATCCGGAAAAGTGCGCAGCGGTTTTCCGAAAAGATCATGCTTCGACAACAACCTAAAGCGCGACGACGATTCAGCCCAACCGCATCGCGCTTTAGGGCCGCAGATCCATGTCGATCCGCACGAAGTCGCCGCGATAGGTGACTTCGCCGAGATAGATCACGGTGCGATCCTGCGTCGTGAAGATGCGGCGGACCTCGGCCACCGGCGAGTTCAAGGGCACGCGCAGCAGCCGCGCCGCCTCGATATCCGCGGTACCGATCGTCAGGGTCTGGCGCGCGCTGGCGATGGCGGGATCCCTGAGATCGTTCAGGATCGGGATCACCGTCTCGTTGCGAAAACGCTTCGGCGACCTGCGGAAAATCTTCTCGTCGAGATAGATGGAAATGACGCAGTAAGGCTGCTTCTGCCGCGAATGCAGCCGACGCATGAAGACGTACTTTTCGGCCGGCTTGCCGTCCCCGGGAAGCAGCGGCGCATCGCTACGACTTTCCGAGATATTGATGATCTCGGGCGAGGTGTCGCGATACATGTCTGCGAGATCGGACAGCGTGGTCTCGACCTTGAGCCAGCGATCCTTCCGCACGGTCCCCGTGACGAAGGTGCCGCGGCCCTGCTGCGCCTCGATCACGCCGTCGCGGGCGAGCAGCTCCACCGCCTGCCTGATCGTGACGCGCGACACACCGAACTCGGCGGCCAGCTCCTCGTTGGCCGGCAGGCGAAATCCCTGAGTCCAGACGCCGCGCGCGATGCGCTGCCGGAAGATGTCGGCAATCTGCGCGTATTTGGGGACGTGACTGTCGGAACTCAATTCCATCTCGTCCTCCCGAATTCAGGCCACGCCGTCACACCGTGACCAGCGCGGCGCCCCGTTCGCCGATCATCAGGCTGGTCGCATTGGTGTTGGCTGAGGTGATCTGCGGCATCACCGAGGCATCGATCACACGCAGCCGCTCGACGCCGCGCACATGCAGCTGCGGATCGAGCACGGCCTGCGCGTCCCGGCCCATGCGACAGGTCCCGACACAGTGAAATACCGTGCCTCCCGTGTTGCGCGCAAAGTCCCACAGCCCGGCATCATCCCTGGCCGCCTCGCCTGGCACCATCTCGACATCCCAGAGCGGGCGAAACGCCTTCTGCCGATAGACCTCGCGCAGGATCTTCAGACCCGCAACAATGGTCTTGCGGTCGATCTCCTCGGCGAAATAATTCGGTACGATCCGCGGCTGCTCGAACGGATCGGTCGAGCTTATCGCGAGCTGTCCGCGCGACTTTCCGTGGCATTGCCAGACCGAAGCGGTAAAACCGGAATAGCTATGCAAGGGTTCGCCAGGCTTGTCGACCGAGAGCGGCATCACGTTGAACTGCACGTCCGGCCGGCCGCCGACGGCATATTCGGTGCAAGCCGCGCCGCCGACCTGCCCCGCGCCGACCGTCAATGGACCGCTGCCTGCCAGTATCCATTGCAGCCCCATCTTCGTCAGCTCGACTGGATTACGGACCTGATCGTTGAGGGAAATCCGCTTCTTCAGCCGAACGATCAGCCGGGCTTGATAATGGTCCTGAAGATTGGCGCCGACATCAGGAGAATCGGCAACGACGGGAATGCCGAGCTTGCGCAGCAGATCGGCCGGACCAACGCCGGAAAGCTGGAGGATCTGCGGGGATTGCAGCGCGCCGCCGGACAGGATGATCTCACGATCAGCCGTCGCGCTGTGGACCTGCCCCTTGCTGATCCACTCGACGCCGATCGCGACACGACCGTTGAAAACCACCTTGCTGACCTGCGCATGGGTGATGATGGTGAGGTTTGGACGACCGGCGACGGGACGCAGAAACGCAGAGGCCGAACTGGTCCGCCAGTGCCGTCCGATGCCGAGCTGGTAGGTGCCGACGCCCAGCGTGGTGGCGCCGTTGAAGTCGGGATTGCGCGGCAGACCGAACTGCACACCCGCCTCGACCCAGGCCTTCGAGGCCGGATTGTCGTTGCGAAGGTCGGAGACCTCGAAATCCCCGAGCCCGCCGTGAAACTGGTTCTCGCCGCCGCGGTAGCGTTCGTAGCGCCGAAAATACGGCAGGAGTTCGCGATAGCTCCAGCCATCGGCACCGAGGCGTTCCCAATCGTCAAAATCCTCGTGCTGGCCGCGGATGAAGATCAGACCGTTGATTGAAGAGGAACCGCCGAGCACGCGGCCCCGCGGCCAGAGGATGGCACGGCCGCCCGTCCCTTCTGAGGGCTCGGTCCTGAACAGGCGCGAGAACCGCTCGTTGTAGATGGTCCGGTAGTAGCCGACCGGAAGCTTCAGCCAGAAATTCCGATCCGATCCGCCGGCCTCCAGCAGCAGCACGCGGCAGGACGGATCGGCCGACAATCGGTTCGCAACGACACAACCGGCCGAGCCCGCGCCGACGATGATGTAGTCGTAGCCGCGTGCTGGCATCAGACCGTCCGGTATTCTTCGATGGAGGCAAGATCGGGCGTAATGCCGAGGCCCGCTTCGTCGCCGAGCTCGATCATGCCGTCGCGGACATCGAGCACGGGACCGCAGAACCGGTCGCGCAGCGGGTTTTCGTTGCAGTCGACTTCGAGCAGTCCGTCGCCGCCGACGCCGGCGAGAAGATGCGCGGATGCCAGAAGCCCGATGCCGGACCCGAGATAGTGCGGGCAGAACATCTTCCCCGACGTCAGGATGTCGCGGGCAATGCCCGCGCACGCCGACAGCCCGCCCCATTTGGCAATGTCGGGCTGGACGACACCGAGAGCCGGCTCGCGCAACACCTCGGCAAAGCCGGCGTGGCTCGCGATGTTCTCACCGGCTGCGAGCGGAATGCGGATAACTTCGCGCAATTGCGTCCATTCCTGGCGGGGGCGATCGGCGCGGATCGGCTCCTCGAGCCAGGCGAGACCGAAGCGCTCGAGCTGCGGTGCAAGTTCCAGCGCCTGCGCAATGGTCCAGCCCTGGTTGACGTCGGCAGCAAGCATGCCTTCTCCCACAAGCCGGCGCAGCGCGGCGAGATTGGCGCGGTCACCGGCCGGATCGAAGCCGATCTTCAGCTTTAATGCGCGGTAGCCGCGGCCCAGCGCCGCTTCGGCCGTCCGTTCGGAACCGATCGGATTGATGCCGCTGGCGTAGACCTTGATCTTCCGCTTCGCCCCACCGAGCAGCCGCCATAGCGCCAGGTTCTGGCGGCGGGCGTGGAGATCCCAGACCGCGAGATCGATGCCGGCGATTGACTGCGCAAACGGGCCGGCTTCGCCGGATTGCAGCGCGAGCACCGAGGTTCCCTGCGTCAGACGCTCGAATGCCGCAGGTGGCTCCGGCACAGCGAATCCGACCAGAGCCGGCGCAAGCACCTCGTTGACGAGCCGAGCACGATGTTCGGCACCTGGTGCTGGAAAATTGCACCACACTTCGCCCCAGCCGATGTGTCCGTCGGTGTCCTCGACGCGGACGAAGACGGCAGGCCGATCCTTCATTCGTCCGAAGGACGTGATGACCGGCGTCGTCAGCGGATAGCGATAGCCAAAGGCCTGAACGCTTCGGATGGTGAAAGGCGGCAGTGTCATGCGGGAAAGCCTGCGACGCCTACGACCAAAGGCGCCGCTTGTATGGTCATCCTATTTATAATATGACCTTTGAAAACATCAACCTCAATCTGGGTGGACACGTCGAATGAACGGAGCTGGCGTGAGACGCTTTGGTCTCGGATTGCTGCCGTGGCTCGGTGCGATCCTGCTCTGGTACGCCGTACGCTGGAGCGGCTTCGTCAACGTCTCGCTGATCCCGGCGCCGCACCAGGTCGCTGCAAAGTTCCTCGAGCTTCTCACCGGAGAAGGCCTGCTGATCGACATCTTCGCCTCGACCCGGCGCGTCTTTCTCGGCGTCGCGCTCGGCATCCTCGTGGCAGTGCCGGTCGGATTTCTGCTCGGGTGGTATCGTCCCGCCCGCACCTTCGCCGACCCCATGATCAACTTCTTTCGCGCGCTGCCGCCGATCGCACTGATCCCGCTGGTGATCGTCTATTTCGGCGTCGACGAGCTCGCAAAGCTCGTCATCCTGTTTTACGCCTCGTTCTTCTCCGGCGTGATCGTGATGTATGAGGGCGTGTCGCAAATCACGCCGCTCTACATCCGCGTGGCGCAGACGCTCGGAGCCAACCAGGCCGAGATCTTTCGCAAGGTCATCATTCCCCTCACCGTTCCGCACATTCTCACGGCGCTGCGCGTGGCATTGGGCGTGGCCTGGGCGACGCTGGTCGCATCCGAGCTGATCGCGGCACAGCGCGGGCTCGGCGCCATGATTCAGAATGCCTCGACCTACTTCCTGCTCGACGTCATCTATGTCGGCATCATCTGCATCGGCCTGATCGCACTGATCATGGATTTGATCCTGCGCAAGATCACGGCCCGGCTGCTGGTCTGGCAAGATCGAGCCATCGCATGAACAAGCGCGCTCAGTTCGACAAGGTTTCGCTGTCCTTCGAGACCCCGAAAGGCCGCCTGAACGTGGTCGAGGACGTCAGCTACGACATCAACGACGGCGACTTCATTGCGGTGATCGGCCCGTCCGGCTGCGGCAAGACCACGATGATGAGCATGCTCGCCGGCTTCCAGAAGCCGACGACGGGCAAGGTCCTGTTCGACGGCCGTCCCGTCGCCGGTCCCGGGCCCGAGCGTGGCGTGATCTTCCAGGAATATGGCGTATTCCCATGGTTGACGGTGAAGCAGAACATCGCCTTCGGCCTGACCCTCAACGCCAACCATGTCCCGAGCGCCGAGCGCGACGCGATCTGCGATCACTATCTCGGCCTGATGGGCCTGTCCGACTTTGCCAATTCCTACCCGAAGCATCTGTCCGGCGGCATGCGGCAACGGCTCGCGATCGCGCGGGCCTACGCGGTGAGGCCGCAGTTTCTCCTGATGGACGAGCCGTTCGGAGCGCTCGACGCCCAGACCCGCTCCAACATGCAGAACCTGCTGCTCAGGGTATTGGAGACCGAAGGCAAGACCGTCATGCTGATCACCCATTCCGTGGAGGAAGCGATCTACCTCGCATCTCGTATAGTGGTCGTGACGGCGCGGCCGGCGCGGATCAAGGAGATCATCGACGTTCCCTTCGCCTATCCGCGCGACGAGTCGATCCAGGAACGTCTGGAATTCGCGGAACTGCGAAGCCATATCAGGCAGCTCGTGATGGACGAGTATCGCGCCCAGCAGGCGCAGATGCGTCCAGTCTCGTTCTCGGAATGACAAGCAAAACGGAGGACAGATCATGGATCGGCGGCAATTTCTGACCACAACGGCGGGCCTTGCGCTCGGCACTTTCACGGCCGCAGCACCCGCGATCGCTCAGGCAAAAACAAAGGTTCGCGTCGGCTATCTTCACACCGTCGCCGTCGACGGCCAGATCTGGACCGGCATGGACCGTGGCTCCTTCGAGAAGCAGGGCCTCGATCTCGAGCTGCGGCAGTTCAACACCGGTCTCGAAATCTTTCAGGCGCTGATCGGTGGCAGCCTTGATGTGCTGGCAACCGGCGCGGTCCTCTCGAACTTCCCGGCCCGCGGCCAAGGCAAGGTGTTTTTGATCAACGATATCGAGGTCGCGACCGCGCAGCTGTGGGTCCGCGGCGATCAGGGCATCAAGTCATTCGCCGACCTCAAGGGCAAGCGCATCGCGACCGCGACGGGCACGACAGCGCACGTGTTCCTTGATACCGCACTGCGCGCCAACAAAGTCGATCCCAAGGAAGTCGAGCTCGTCAACCAGACCATGCCGGCAGCCGTGACCGCCTTCATCTCCGGCGCCGTGCCTGCCGTGGCGCTGTGGGTGCCGTTCAACGTCACGGTCCGCGACAAGGTACCGGGCGCGACCATGCTTGCCGATGCGTCAGCCTATTATCCAAAGGCGGCCATCATTGGCGGCTGGGCTGCTGCGAACGACTATTATGAACCCAACAAGGAGACCCTGGCCAAGCTGATCCGCGGCTGGGCCGATGCCAACGACTATATCGTCGCGAACAGCAACGAGGCGATGGAGAAGCTGCAGAAGGGTCATTACAGTCAGACGCCGCTATCCGACATCAACGAGTCGTTTAAGGCCCAGAAGATGTTCACGTCCAAGGACTGGAAGCGGATGTACTCGGACGGGACTGTCACCAATTGGCTGCAGCAGTCGACAGACTTCTTCATGACCAACGCGGGCATCAAGGACTTCACGCCGGCAAGCAAATACTTCGATCCAAGCCTGTATTTGAAGACGATTGCCTAGATGCCAAGGTACTGAGGGGATCTGTGGTGGCGCCGGACCCATGCGGCGCGCTCCACTTTTCTCAATCTCGGTCAATAAGTTGCTGCCGTACGGGCATGTGTTGAGCACGGCGGTGAACACCCGTCCCTTCTGCACGCTCAACTGCTCTGCCGCACTCTTTGTTGAGAGCGGCATGGATGGCCGAGACCAACCAGCTCATGGTACTTTGTCAGAGGGTTTTCAATGCGAGGGACATTCCTAAAGCTACGCCAAGCTACGAAATAGGTGCCTGCACCACTACTCCCACTCAATCATTTAGAAAGATGCTTTCGCGTTGATTTCCAAGCACAAATCCTCAAAGCTGACGGACTAATGCCGACGGTATACCCGCCCACTTTTTTCGGTCTTGAATTCACAGGAAAATTTGTGCGGCTCTGAGGGTCGGCACCTTCAGCAAGTATCGGGATCAATCGACGCACTAGACGTACACCAGGTCCGAACGTCCGCCTCTTGGGCATTCGCCGACTTGCAGCCGATACCGTCAGCGATCACTCGGACAGCCACTAATGGTCCGGTTTGCGCCGATAGTCGAGCTCGTGCCGGACCGCATGGCGTGCAATCAGGTGGGATTGGAAATGTTGCGGACCTCTCTCTCAATTGATGGCAGCCACTCCTCGAGAGTCACCTCAAATGTCATGCAAATCGCGTTGGAGCCGGCAACAAAAGTCCCACCAAATACATTTCCGTAAGGATCTGCCACGACGCCGGTCAGCGATGCTCTTACAGAGCCGTCATCCTGCGATCTCACCTCTCCCGCGATGCTCACGATTTCAACAGCAGGACCCCTGATATGATAGTATCTTCCCTCGCCGGCGGCCAAACATCCGTCGACCAGACTACCCAAGGCACCACGCACGAACGCATTGCGAAAGCCCTCGGCAAGACACAGCTTCTCCACGCCCTGCACGAGGTCCTCGTTCGGGGCGATCCGAGCATAGGCCACGCGCCCCATGGACCCGTCTTCGATCACTTTCGTACTAGTCATTGGCGGCCTGCCTGTGCGGTAGGAGAAGTGAGATATTCGTCTCGGGATCGAACATCTGGCGCAATTCGAATCCTTCGAGCGACGTCACAAGAACCGGGATCGGATCTGATCCGACGATGCTCGTTTCGGTCAGGATGTGACCGCCCTTGACCTCACCACTTTCAGTCCGAATTGCCGCGTGGCAATGCACCAGCGGCCGATTCTGCAAGCTCTTTCCAAGCGTCGCATTGCCGAAGATCATATAAGCTCGCCCGGCATCGATCGGATTTGCGTAAGCGATCACGGCTTGCCTCGATGGATCTGGTGGCGCCACGCAATAGTGAAGCCGCTCGAAATGACCGCCCAAGATCGTCATCGACGCGCTGGCTACTCCAGCCCTTGCCAGGGGCTCCACCAGAGCGTCGAACAGACTGATGCCGGGCTCCAACGCCAGCCGAAAATGTCGCGCTGACTCGGACCGCATGCTCTGAATCCTCGTGGGATTGAACCGTCCGGGGTGAATGAGGGTCCGTGGACGAGGAATTGCCGATGAAGCTCTCGCTGTCATGATCGCCTCCCTGGTTTTTCCAGCGTTTTTGGCTAGGCCATCAGGCCGCTGGCGGTAAATCCCCCGTCGACGGCGAGCACCTGCCCCGTGACGAAGCTCGACTTGCGCGGATCGAGGAGGAACATCGCAGCGCCCGCCAGTTCATCCGGCGCTCCATAACGACCTTGCGGGACGCGACTGGTCCATTCCGCACGAGAAGCTGCCGAATGCATCTCCTTCACCAGCGGTGTTTCGATCGGGCCCGGTGCGATCGCGTTGACGCGAATGCCATCCCGTGCAAGCTCGACGGCCATGATCTGCGTCATCATGATGACCCCGGCCTTGGCCGCGCCATAGGCCACGCGACGGGCGTTGCCGCGCATCCCCGAAACGGACGCGATGTTGACGATCGCGCCTCGACCGCGAGATTGCATTCGCCGCGCCGCTTCGCGCGCCGTCAGGAAGCTGCCGATGAGATTGATGTCGACGATCTTGCGAAACAGCTCGGCGCTGGTCTCCAATGCCGGAAGCTCGCGGCCGATGCCAGCTGAATTCACCACGCCATCGAGGGCGCCGAATTCTCTTTCGCACCCCTCGATCGCCGCAACAACGGCGGCCTCGTCGATCACGTCGAATTTCTCGAACCTCGTCCGGCCGCCAAACGGCTCGAACCGGGCGCGGGCCTCATCGAGATTCCTGTCCGCCACGTCGGCAATCGCGACTCGCCAGCCTTCGGCGAGAATGGCTTCGGCGATCGCCAGGCCGATGCCCGAAGCACCGCCAGTGATCAGAATGGTCTGCTGCATTCGTTGATCCTGCTCTGCTGAATGTTGAATAGCGATCGGCGGAATGGGTGGCCGGAGAAACGACGGCGCCAAGGCCGCCTTTGATCCCACCTTGGGCCTTATGCGGCCGTCTGTGGCAATCGCTCCGTCAGCACGCCGCGCGTGCGGAGCTCTTCCTTGATGATGTTCTTGGTGATCTTGCCGTAACCGGACTTCGGCAATTCCGGCCAGAAGAGGACCCGTTTGGGAACCCTGTACCGGGCGATCTTGCCGTTGGCCCAGGCGAGCAATTCGGACTCGGTGAGCGAAGCGCCCGGCGCAAGCACGCAGACGGCCACCCCGACCTCGCCCCAGGTCTGGTCCGGCACACCGACCACCGCCACTTCGGCAATCGCCGGGTGCGTCAGCAGCTTCTCCTCGATCTCCCGCGGATAGACGTTGGAGCCTCCCGAAATGTACATGTCGGACGCGCGGCCCGTGATGTAGAGGAAACCCTCAGCATCCATGTGGCCGAGATCGCCCGTCCGAAACCAGCCGTCGCGGAACGCTTTCGCATTGGCTTCCGGATTGTCGTAGTAACCCGCAAACACCGCGGGGCCGCAGACGCAAATCTCGCCCGTCGCGCCGGGTGGCAGTTCGCACCCGTCGTCGCCCTGGATCGAGATCTGCATGCCGGTACGTTCGTAGCCGCAGGTACCGATCCGCGCGCCGGCGTGATCCTCGGGGTCGTGGAGCTCTGGCGGCAACACGGTGATATTGCCGGTAACCTCACCCAGTCCGAAGTACTGCACCAGTACCTTGCCAAGCCTGTGGAGCGCGAGCTTCTGATCCTCGCGATACATCGGGGCGCCGGCGTAGATGACGTAGCGCAACGACGAGTGATCGTGAGCCTCCAGCGAAGGATGCTCCACCAGCATCTTCAGGATGGTCGGCACGGTGAACATGTTCGTGACGCCCCAGCGCTCGACCAGCCGCCACGCCTCATCGATGTCGAAGCGGTCGCTCGCCAGCAACACGGTCTTCACGCCCCGCGCGGCCTGGACCAGTTGATGGATACCCGCGCCGTGCGATAGTGGTGCCACCACCAGCGACGCATCCAGCGAGGTGGTGCTCGGCATCAGGTCGCAGAGGTGATTGGTGATGACGAACGCCATCTGGCCGTGGGTCAGCACGGCCGCCTTCGGCCGGCCTGTCGTGCCGGAGGTGAAGAAGAACCAGCAGGGATCGTCGTGGTCGACCGCGACCTCGGCGACCGCGTCACCGTCATGGCGGCGCACGAGATCGTCATAGTCCTCTCCGAAATTCGACTCTCCGATCGAGACCACAAACCGGATGCCCGGCGCCTCGGCACGCGCCGCCGCCGCGTGATCGGGAAAGTCGCTCTGGCAAAACATGGCGGTCGCCCCGCTCGCCTTCCCGAGATAGGCAACCTCCTCCGGCGTTTGCCGGAAATTCGTGGGAACCCATACCGCGCCGAGACGAAAACAGGCAAACATCGACTCAAACAGCTGATTGCAATTCTTCGACTGCACCAGCACCCGGTCACCCTTGCGCACGCCTCTGGTGGAGAGCGCCGCGGCCATCGCGGAAATCCGGCGGTCGAGCTCGGGCCAGGTCCAGCTGGCCTCGCCCCAAACCAGTCCGATCCCGGCCGGCTGACGGCGCGCCGCCTGCCGCACGAGATGCGCGAGGTTCATCACCCGCTTCGATGCGGGAGCGACACCGCCGAGTGGTACGGACGCATTCATCATTTCGCACGCTCCAGAATAGAGACGTAGTTGGCGACCGCGGCACCGCCCATATTGAACACGCCTGCGAGATTGGCGCCGTCGATCTGCATGTCGCCGGCCTCGTTCATCAATTGCAGGCAAGCCATCACGTGCATGGAGACACCGGTCGCGCCGACCGGGTGCCCCTTCGACTTCAGTCCGCCGGATGGATTGATCGGAAGTCGCCCTTCTTTCTCGGCGATGCCTTCACGCACCACCCGGAATCCCTCGCCGGGCGCCGCGAGCCCCATCGCCTCATATTCGATCAGCTCGGCAATGGTGAAGCAGTCGTGTGTCTCGACCAGACTGAGGTCATTCAGGGTGATACCCGCCTCCGCTCGCGCCCTTTCCCAGGCGAGCCGGCCGCCCTGGAATGCAATCGGGTCGCGCCGCGACAACGGCAGGATGTCGTTGACCTGCTGTCGCGCCCGGAAGCGCACGGCGCGCGTGAGCAGTGCGGCGGCCTCTTCGTCGGCGACCACCAACGCCGCCGCGCCATCCGAAATCAGCGAGCAGTCGGTGCGCCGCAACGGAGCTGCCACATGAGGGTTCCTGTCGCTGACGGTGTTGCAGAAAGCGTAGCCGAAGTCGCGTCGCATCTGCGCAAGGGGATTGGCCACGCCATTCCTGTGGTTCTTGGCGGCAATATGGGCGAGCTCTTCGCTTCGATCGCCGTATCGCTGGAAGTAGTTTTGCGCGATCCGGCCGAACACGCCCGCAAACCCGCCGGTGATATCGGCCTCCTCCTTGCGGTAGGAAGCGCCGAGCAGAATGTCGCCGGTCTCCGCCGTCGGCTTGGCCGTCATCTTCTCGGCGCCGACGACGAGCGCGATGCGCCCACGGCCACAGTCGACGAAATCGAGCGCCGCGTAGAGCGCCGCCGAGCCGGTGGCACAGGCATTCTCCACACGGGTCGCGGGCACATGCGCGAGCTCCGGATGCGCGAGCGCCACCTGCGCGCCCTCGAATCCTTGCTTGGAGAATCCGTTGTTCATTACTCCGACGAAGATGCCATCGACCTCTGCGGGCGCGACCCCAGCATGATCGAGTGCGGCGCCCGAGACGCGCGCGATCAGGCTTTCCACATCCGGGTCCTCGAGCTTTCCAAAAGGCGTGTGAGCCCAGCCTACGATACGAGCACGCGTCATGATTTTTCTCTTGCAGTCTGACGGGATGGAGATCATTTGAGGAAGCCGATCGAGATCCATGGCACGGCGGCGACCACGGCGGTGCCGATCAGGAGCGCCAGCATGTAGCCCCAGACCGGCTTCATCCCCTCGTGTGGCTCGACGCGTGCGATGGCGCAGGCAGCGTAGTAGCCGACGCCGAACGGCGGCGCGAAGAGGCCGATGCCCATGGCCAGGATGACCACCATGGCGTAGTGCACCTCGTGAACGCCCACCGCCCTGGCGATGGGAAACAACAACGGCCCGAACAGGACGATGGCCGGAATACCTTCCAACACCGAGCCGAGCACCACGAACGCGGCGATCGACACGACCATGAAGGTCGCGGCGCCGCCGGGAAGACTCGTCATCGCCGTGGCGAGCGAGCGCGCGAAACCGGACTGAGTGAGGCCCCACGCCATGCCCGTCGCGGTGCCGATGATCAACAGGATCGCCCCGGAGAGGCATGCGGTGTCGACCAGCATCGGCCGCAGCCGGCGCCAATCGAACTGCCGGTAGATCAGAAGACCCGCGATCACTGCATAGGCGACGCCGATCGTCGACACCTCGGTCGCGGTCGCAATTCCTTCCACCACCGCCGCTCGGATCACGAACGGCAATGCCAGCGCCGGCAAGGCGACGAGGAATGTGCGTCCGATCTCGCGCCAGCCTGCCCGTTTCACGGCACCGAGGTCCTCGCGGCGAGAGCGGCGGTGAACCACAAAGCCGAGCGCGACGGCGAGCACGATACCGGGCAGCAGGCCGCCGGTGAACAACGCGGCGATCGAGACGCCGGTGACGGAGCCGATCGTGATAAGCACGAGACTCGGCGGGACCGTTTCGGTCTGCGCACTGGTGGTCGACAGCAACGCGACCAGGTCTCCCGGCCTGGCGCCGCGCTTGATCATCTCAGGGAATAGCACCGGAGCGACCGCCGCCATGTCGGCGGCCTTCGAGCCCGAGATGCCGGAGACCAGGTACATCGCTCCGATCAGGACGTAGTGCAGCCCGCCCCGGACATGCCCCAAGAGGCTTGCGAGGAACGCGACCATTGCGCGCGCCATACCTGTCATCTCGATGAGAAGACCGAGAAACACGAACAGCGGCACCGCCAGCAGGATGAGATGCGACATGCCTTCGTCCATGCGGCCGACAAGGACCATCAGGGGCGTGTGGGTTGTCAACGCGAGATAGCCGACAACAGCCAGCCCGAACGCGAATGCGATCGGCACACCGGCAAAGACCGTGGCGGTTACGACGCCCACGAAGAATACAAGCAGATTGACGTTACCCAACGGCCGGAGAACCGGCTCGAGAAGCCAGAACGCCGCGATCACGAGCGCAACGCTGGCGAGCGCCGCAGCGACCGTCCGCGGCGATCCCAGGCTTGCAAGCCTCAGCAGGGCGAACACCGCCATCAGGGCGATGCCAAGGGGCAGCGCGGCTGCGCGCCAGGAATTGACGATCTCCAGGGCAGGCGTCGTGATGAACGCCTCCTCCAACGCGTACTCGTATGCCGGCCTCGCCACCATGAGCAGGAAGGCCAGCGCCGCTCCGGTCGCGAACACATCGAGAAACGCGCGCTGCGGAGGCGCCATCTTGTCGACGAGCGCGGTCATGCGCATGTGCTCGTTGCGGCGGAATGCGATCACCGATCCGAGCATCGCGAGCCAGAGAAACAGGATCGACGCGAGCTCGTCGGACCAGACCAGAGGCCGCTGCGCGCCGTATCTGGCAACGACGCCCGCGAAGAGGATCACGATCTCGGCGAACACGAGCAGCGCCGCCACGAGCTCCACGCCACGCCCGAGCAGTCCATCGAGCACAAGGGGCCACGGCGCAGTGACGGTGCGCTGTCGCACCGTCCCCGGGCTGCCGGTGTCGCTAACCTGGATCACCGCGCTCAAGAGAGCCGCCCTGCCGATTTTTCCAGGAGGTCCCAGGCCTCGTTACCGAACGTCTTCTTCCAGTTCGCATAGAAGCCGACCTTCGTCAGGGCTTCGCGGAAAGCAGGCGCCGAAGTCGCATTGAAGATCATCCCCTTCTGTTCAAGGTCCCGCCGAAGGTTCTGATTGAGCCGTTCGGTGTCGGCCCGCTCGTCCAGTACGGCTTTCGTGATTTCCTCATGAACGATGCCCTGGAGCGGGGCCGGCAAGCGCTGCCACGCGGCTCTGTTTCCGATCATCCAGAAGCCATCCCACATGTGGTTGGTCATCGAGCAGTACTTCTGGACCTCGTAAATTCGCGACGTGTAGAGCGTCGCCAGAGCGTTCTCCATTCCGTCGACGATCTTCGTTTGCAAGGCACCATAGGTCTCGTTGAAGTTAATGCTTGCCGGCGAAGCGCCCAGCGCCTCGAACAGAGAGGTCCAAAGTTTGGCGACCGGAACACGGATCTTGAATCCCGCGAAGTCGGCCGGCGCCACGATCGGTTTTGTGCCAGCGGTTGTCTGGCGGAAGCCGTTGTCCCAAACGCGATCGAACGCGATAAGTCCCGCCCTTTCGATAGCAGCCTTGATATGCTGACCGAGGGAGCCATCCATCGCCCCCCATACCTGTTCGTAGTCGGCGAATGCAAAGCCGACCCCGCTGATGGCCGCGACCGGCACAAACCCACCGAGGATTACGCCCGACATCGCGACGAATTCGGTCGCGCCGCTGCGCACCTGGGAGATCATGTCGGTTTGTCCGCCAAGCTGGTTGCTCGGAAAGACGGCCAACTCGACGCGCCCCGACGACTTCTCTGCGATGCGTTTTGCGGCCTCCAGCGCGCGGACATTCATTGGATGATCGGCCGTCAGGTCATGGCCGAACTTGATCGTGAACTCCGCGGCACGCGCTCGACCGGATAGCACCACCGGCCCGAAAGCGGCGGCCGAGGCGAGTGAGCCCAACATCCGTCTGCGATTCAACATGTTACCCTCCCTGTTGTGACCAGTTGTTCTTGTCGGTTTTCTTTGAAAAATGTCTGGAATGCCTTCGCCAGTTGCGCCGGCTGCTCCTCGGGGATCCAGTGGCCGGCCCCCTCGACAACGCCACCCCGAACATCGCGAGCAACCCGTCGCAGCGACTCGACGACTTCCAGTCCACGGCCCCAGGAACAAGCTCCGCCAAGAGCCAACACCGGCATCTCGAGTCTCGGATTGCTGCGGTTATCAATCGTGTCGCGTTCGAGCGCGCGGTAATACTCAAAGCCGGCCCGCAGCGCTCCCGGCATGCGGTAGGTCCTGAGGTACTCCGCGATATCGTCCGGAGAAACAGCAGTCGGTGTCGCGCCGAAGTTTCGGAAAAACCACTCGAGATAGACGTCCTCTCGCCCCGCGATCAGCGTTTCGGGCAGATCTCTTGT
Source organism: Bradyrhizobium genosp. SA-3 (assembly GCF_004212635.1). Lineage (GTDB taxonomy): Bacteria > Pseudomonadota > Alphaproteobacteria > Rhizobiales > Xanthobacteraceae > Bradyrhizobium. The sequence continues at coordinate 31,457 of NZ_PSRT01000014.1, forward strand.
CGCGTGAAAGCCGTGATGCCAGCGTTTGCCCGACTGGCTGAAGTTTGCCGTCCCGTCACCGGGAATCGTTACATCGAGAATGGCAAGACGACTTACCGCTTCCGGGTGCGCGACGGCGAGCGCGTAGGCGACAGGCCCTCCCCAATCGTGGCCGACCAGGTAGAAAGATTGCAATTCGAGGTCACAGCTGATGACCCGCCAGACATCATCAGCAATTGTCCGCTTGTCGTATCCAGAGACCGGTCGGGAGGAATCTCCGAGACCACGAAGGTCCGGAGCGACGATGAAATACTGGTCAGCCAGCTCGCCGATTACATGTCGCCACGTGTACCAGGTTTGCGGCCATCCATGCAGCAAGACCAACGGGGGCCCCGACCCAGCGGTGACATAGTGAATGCGGACGTCTCCCAGTTCCGCTTCATGATGTGACACGTGCGTCACTTCTCGCTCCCTTGCGATCCCGCGAAACGACCGCGCTCTATTTATAATGTTTTTCTAACATGTCACAAAAGAACGCGATGTCAACCGGCTTTTTGGCTGTCGCCCCGGTGGCAGAGGAATCGAGATAAACGAGACTTTCAGTACGCGCGCGGCCTATTTTTCGTGGACCGATTTCGTTATGAGAGACGCACCCTTGGAGTTCATGGCCCTTGGAGAGAACCTGTTGCCGAAAGATCGTTGTTGCGAGCGGCTACTTTTTTGTGACATATCACGGACTTGACAATCCTTCTGAATCCCGACTTGTGAAGGCACCAACATTGACCAGAGGTCGTAAGAGCGCTTCCGAACGACGCGCGCTGACAGGCGCCGTCACCGATGGCCGCGCCATTTCCGCACTGAAGGATTCCCAGGCGATGCGTCCGGGCTTCGCCCGACCACGATCCGAATCACATCAAGCGGAAGAAGCCCGTCAAAGGCTTGAGGAAATGATCGTCACACTGGAGTTAGAGCCGGGGACCGTGTGGTCTGAAACCGAGTTGAGCGAAAAGCTTGAGCTCGGCCGCACTCCGGTCCGCGAGGCGCTAAAGCGCCTCGAGGCCGAACATCTCGTCGAGATTGTTCCGCGAAGCGGGGCAAAAGTGACGCAGGTCGACGTTATGCAACAACTCCTGATGCTGGAAATGCGCCGGGAACTGGAGCGACTTATTGCTGTATCCGCTTCGCGGCGGGCAACTCCGGAGGAGCGCAACAGGTGTATCCAGATAGCGCGCTATTTCGAGGGGATGCGCGATATCAATGTCATGGAATTCCTGCGCTATCACTATGAAGCGAAGCGGTTCCTTGCGGAATGCGCGCGGAATCCTTTTGCGGCGGCTGCGATCGTACCCTGCCATGCGATGTCACGTCGCTTCTACTATCTCCATAATCGGGTCATTCATGACGTCCCTGTAGCGGCCAAACTGCACGCCAATGTGTTTGAAGCTGTGGCACTGGGGGATGAACAGCGCGCGGCCGAAGCTTCCGACAAGCTGATGGACTATGCCGAGGAATTGACCCGGCGAACTGTACTCACTCGCACCTGAATCCCGAACCGGGAAAGAATGCTCGGCAATGACCAATATTGTGTTTGTCCCCGGGGGGTGGCAGGGCGGCTGGCGCAATACAGCCGTTGCTCAAAGGCTTCGCACGCAGGGCTACCAGGTCTTCACGCCAACGTTGACGGGTTTGGGCGAGAGGGTCCACCTTGCGAATTCGAACATCAATCTGGACACTCACATCGAGGACATCGCGAATGTTCTTCGATTTGAAGATCTGACGGACGTTATCCTTTGCGGGCACAGTTATGCGGGGATGGTCATCAGTGGGGTCGCCGACAAGCTGGCCGAGCGGATTTCCGCTCTTGTCTACATGGATGCCTTCGTGCCTCAGGATGGAGACTCCTGGTGGGATCTGGCCGGAGACAATTATCGGCATCTCGCACTTCAACGATCAGAACTGGATGGCTTTCGGGTTACGCCGCCAGCGCACATGGATCCGCGATGTACCCCCCATCCGCTCGCCTCGTTTCGCCAGGCGATACGCCTGGGAGGTCGATGGAAGAGCGTGAAGGAAAAGATCTTCATCTATGCCAAGGGGTGGAAGGATACTCCGTTTACTCCGACGTACGAAGCTCTCCTCGAGGATCCGGAGTGGGTGGTCCGATCATTCGCTTGCGGGCACAATATAGTCAGAGAGGATCCTGAGCAGCTTGTTGCGGTGATAACTGGCCTGAGAGCTTCTCAGGCTACAAACGTAAGCTGAGAGCGCCCGAACAATTAGCCGGTCTATTGCCTGGCCTACTTCACTTCCAAGGATGTCGCGCGCAAGTAAGACTCCTTGATGAGCCCCACGCAGCGCAACTCTTCTTCATGCGCTGGAAGCGAGCGATCCACGACCCGGACAATACACGACGTTCCTGTCGAATTGCACGCAGGGCGGAAAAAATAGACTGCTTTCATCATCGCACCTCCGCGAGGTCGCTTTGCGATCGTCGGAATATCTTGCCGGGATTGAACGAGCCATCCTTGTCGAGCGCCATCTTGATCCGGCGCATGAGATCGAGCTCGACTGGATCTCTCCTGGTTTCAAGCAGGCCGACCTTGGTTCGACCGATCCCGTGTTCGGCCGAAAACGTCCCACCCAGGGAGAGCACGATATCGTAAATCGCCTGGCTGATCTGCCCGCCCTGCTCCGCGGCTCGTTCGGCGCCGAGCGCCGCGGGCAGCACGACGTTCAGATGGATGTTGCCGTCTCCGACATGACCGAACGGAACGACCATCACATCAGGGAATCCGGCTTCGACATCGGCGCGGCTTCGGCGCAGAAGTTCGGGCACGTTTGCCACCGGCACGGCGACGTCATGTTTGAGGTCGCGCCCCGCCTTCTTCTGGACTTCGGTCTGCTCTTCACGCAGGCGCCAGATCTGCTTCTGTTGTTCTCCGCTCTGGGCAAGCGCAGCATCGACGATGGCGCCGTCCTCGAGCCTGTCGGCGAGGAATGCTTCCAGCATGTCCTTCAGACCGGCTTCCGGACGGCTCGAAGTCAGTTCGACAAGAACGTAGTGATCCGCCTTTTCGACGGGCGAACGAAGCCCTTCGCGCTTCGCCAGCTCGACGCACGAGCCTGAGAGGTACTCGATGGCACGCACATTCCCGTCCGCGGCCGCGCGCAGCTTCATCCAGAAATCCAGCACTTGGTCCTCGGTCTCGACCGCGCAGAAGGCGACCTCGCGACCGACCGGCAGGGGAGCGAGCTTCATCGCCGCGGCCGTGATGATGCCGAGTGTTCCTTCCGAACCGGCGAAGAGGTGCTTGAGGGCGTAGCCGGTGTTGTCCTTTCGGAGCGTGCGCAGGCCGTTCCAGATCCGTCCGTCGGGAAGTACGACCTCCATTCCGAGCAGAAGATCTCTCGCGCACCCGTACCGTACGGCAGAAATGCCGCCTGCGTTCGTCGCCAGCGCGCCACCGAGCGTGGCGGTGCCTTCCGAGGCGAAGGACAAGGGAAACAGCGCGTTCGCCTCCGCTGCCGCGCTCTGAAGTTCGGCGATCGTCGCGCCCGCTTCCGCGATGACGGACATGTCGACCGGGTCGACGGTCCGGATCTTCTTCATGGCGCCGGTACTGACGACAATCTGGAGACCGGTTTCGTCCGGCGCCGAGCCCCCCACTAGCCCTGTGTTGCCGCCTTGAGGAACGACGTTGACGCCGGCCTCCTGACAGATCCGAACGCTGCGCGAGAGCAGGCTCGTCGTTCTGGGGCGCAGCACGCAGGCTGCGTTGCCGCGAAGCAGACCGCGCCAGTCCGAGAGATATCCGTCCGCCAGCGCCGGATCGGTGATGCAATCGGAGCCCAGCAACTCCCGGAGCTTGGCGACGACGTCGTTCACAACTGCTTCCAGGTGGATGTCGCCTGCGCGATCGTTTCTCCGGCGCCATCTCGGGCGGACGACTGCAGGAAGAAGGTCTTGCGTCCCTTCTTCAGAAAACTGGCGCGGCAGGTCACCACGCCGGTTCGGACCGGGGCGAAATACTGGACCTTCATCTCGAGCGTCGCGCCGGCGCCGAACTGATGCTTGAGGAGGTGCCCCATCGAGATGTCGAGGGCCGTCGCCAGCAAGCCGCCGTGGAGCGAGCCCTGCGGGTTGAACATGTAGGGCTTCACATCGAGAGAGACGATGCACGCGTCGGCCTCATAGGAGACCGTCATCCCGAAGAAGCGTGACAGGAAGAACGATCCGAATTCGTGGCGGTCGTCGCCCATGGCCGCCACGATCAGCTCCCGAACCTGCGCTTCCTCCATCCGTCCTGCTCCCCTATTCAGCCGACTGCTTCAGCGCGGCATCGCCGAAGGCGCCTTTGGAGGCGAAGTCCAACACTTCCTTCCGCGTCCATCCGAGCCAGTTCTCGAACACCTCGAGGGTGTGCTCGCCCAGGGTCGGCGGCGGCGTGGACGGCGCGGGAGGCTTGTCGTCGAAACGCAGCGGCCGGGCCACGAACCTGACTTCGCCGGCGACCCTGTGCGTCACGGTCTGGACCATGTCGCGCTGAACGAGCTGCGGCGTTTCGCAGACCTCGCCGACCGTCCTGATCGCGCCGCAAGGAATGCCGGCGCCGCTGAAGACCTCCAGCCAACGGTCGCGCGGTTCGGACTTGAAGATCGGACGCAGAATCGCGCCGAGCGCGGCGCGGTTCGCCGCCCTCTTTGGCGCCGTGTCGAAGCGGCGGTCGGCTTCGAGGTCCTTGCGACCGATGACGGCGCAGAACAGCAACCAGAACTTGTCATTGGCCACGCCGAGGTTGAACCAGCCGTCGATCGCCTCGAAGGTTTCGTAGGGACTGATGGTGGGGTGAACGTTGCCGCGACGCTTCGGGCTTTCTCCCGACGCGAAGTACATGCCGGCGTTGAACGTCAGCAGCGAGGCCATTGCGTCCAGCATGGAGACATCGACCCGTCCGCCGACGCCGCTCCTCTCGCGCTTCATGAGTGCCGCGAGCACCGCCTGCGATGCGTAGAGGCCGGTGACCAGGTCGGCGATGGAAGTGCCGACCTTCATCGGCGGGCCATCCGGATCTCCGGTGATGTCCATGATGCCGGACTCGCCCTGCAGGATCAGATCGTAACCGGGCCGGCTCGCGTCCGGACCGGTCCGGCCGAACCCGGAGATGCTGCACTGGATGAGCTTCGGGTTGCCGCCGCTCAACGCTGGGTAGGACAGGCCCCATTTGTCGAGGGTCCCAGGCCTGAAGTTGTCGATCACGACGTCAGCGGCCTTGGCGAGCGCGATCACCGCGTCCCGCCCCGCCGGCGACTTCAAATCGATCGCGCAGCTTCGCTTGTTGCGATTGACCGACAGAAAGTACGAACTCTCCCCGTTGACGAACGGAGGACCGTATCGGCGGCTCTCGTCGCCGACACGGGGATCTTCGATCTTCACGACGTCCGCCCCGAGATCACCGAGATGCATCGTGGCGAAGGGGCCGGAGACGACGCGGCACAGGTCCAGGACCTTGATGCCGGAGAGAGCTTCCGTACTAGACGATCGCATCCGCAAGGTCCTTCATCGTGGGGACGGTGATGTCGGGCTTGTGCGGCGTCTCTTCGAACGGACGGTCGCGGCGATTGATCATTGCGGTGTGCATGCCGGCCGACTTGGCGCCGATGACATCGAACGCGTGGTTGGCGACGAAGAGGATCTGATCCACTTTGAGGCCGAGGATCTCGGCGGCCTTTGTGTAGGTCGCGACGTGCGGCTTGAAGGAGTTTGCCTCGGCGACGGAGATCACGTTGTCGAACGGGATCTTGTGATACTTCTTGGCCGTCTCGAGCATGTCGCGGTCGCCGTTGGAGAGCACGACCAGCTTGTACTTCGTCTGCAGCTTCGCCAGCGCCGCCGGCACCTCGGGAAAGCATTCGAGCTTCTCGATCTCGCCGACCAGGTACTTCACCTCGTCCTTCGTGTACTTGATGCCCGACCGGTCCATGACCTGGGAGACGGCGCGGTGACCGATCTCGCGGTACGGCGTGTGCTCGCGGTGGAGCAGCGCGTCGATCATCGAGTTCTCGAAGTGGGTGCGGCGCCACCAGGTGACGAAGGAGTTCGGGTTGCCCGTCCAACCTTTCTCCTTGAGGAACGGCGTCGCGATCTTGACGAGGCCACCCTGCATGTCGACGACGGTGCCGTACTGGTCGAACATGCACACCTTCACGGTGTCCTTCAGTTTCTGGATGTCGGTCATTGCTTCTTCCCTTTGCTCTTTAGCCAAATGGATGATCCGGATTTGACCGCATCCATCGCCATTTTCGAAATGGATTGTTCTTCTGTGCACATTCGCGACCTGAATGTCGTGACTATCGTCGCGGCTCTACAGGTCATTCACAGCTTCTGCAAACGGCTCAACGGCAGTGAGCCCGAAGGGAATCTCCGGGCCTACTGCTACTTGTGGTGCCTGTCCGCTAGGCTCCGATGCCGACGACCTTCTCTCTCGAGGCCGAGGCTTCCGTTCCGGTCGGCGCGCCCGAGACTTCCTCGAGTGCGCGACCCTTGGTCTCGAAGCCGAAGATCATGAAGACCACCGCCTGGAAGAGAAGAATGCCCGCGAGCGTTACCAGCACGCCGACGAGCCCCTTCCACGCGAAGATCGCGATGACGACGAATTGGACCAACGCCGTCGTCACGCGCCCTGCGGTCGCGCAGATGGCCGTGCCACGAAGCCTGTAGCGGGTCGGGAAGAGCTCCGGAACGTGCATGGCGAAGCCGGTGGCCAACATCACGTAGATCGCGGTGACGAGAAGGAAGCCGACCACGACGAGCGGAGCGCCGTCCGGCATGAATGGATACGTCAACCCGAAGGCCGCCGCCGCGATCGACGATCCGATGATCGACGGTCTACGACCGATCGCATCGGCCAGCGCCAAGCCGATCAGCGATCCGATCGGGCCGCCCAGAGACATGAGGGTCGTGTAGCCGAGCGACGACACGACGCTGTGGCCACCCTTCACCATGAACGTCGGCAGCCATCCGATGAAGCCGTAGAGGCTGAAGCCGACGACGATATGCAGGAGGCTGCCGAGCAAGGTCCGACCGAGGTAAGGCGGTGCGAACAGGCGCCAGACGGACCCGCCCTCGTCTTCCACACGCTGCACGGTCGAAACCGGCGGCAGCGGCCCCTTTTTGGTAGCTTCCGCTTCGATGCGAGCGAGGATCGCCTCGGCTTCGTCGGCGCGGCCGTTAGCGGCCAACCACCGGGGCGACTCGGGCATCGACTTTCGGAGGAACCAGACGATCATCGCCAGCACGCCGACGAGGCCGAACATGTAGCGCCATCCGAGGCTCGGAATGACCCACAGGCCGACCATCGACGAGACGAACAGGGAAAAGTTGGTGATGACGGCCAGGATACCGATCCACCGGCCGCGGGACGATGCAGGGACGAACTCGGTCAGCGTCGCGTAACCGACGACGATCTCGGCGCCCAGCCCGATCCCGATGACGAAGCGCGCGGCGATCAGCGCCTGCATGGACGGAGCAAGCGCCGCCGCCAGAGATGCAAGGCCGAAGATGGCCAGATTGACCTGATAGGAGAAACGGCGACCATAGCGATCGCCCAGAATGCCCGAGAACCAGGCACCCAAAGTCATGCCGATAAAGGTCGCGGTGACGAACGCCGCGTTGAGCTCGAGTGTCGACCACCCCTCCTTCAGCACGGCCCCGAGAACGCCGCCGGCGAGGTAAATGTCGAAGGCGTCGAGGAACATGCCCGCGCCGATTAGCGCAAGGATCCGCCAATGAAAGCCGCAAATCGGCAGCCGATCGAGGCGAGCGCCCGCGTTGACCGATGCCACCTGTACGTCCGAAATCGCTTGCATCCATCCCTCCCAAGGGTCGACAGAGATCGACCGAAATTGTTGGGGAGCAGGATGGCGATCGGGATGGCGGCGTCTAATCGGAATCCGCTATTCCATTATTTGGCAGACCAATAATCCTGTTGTTGCTGCGGATTATCGAAAGATGGTCGGTAAGCGGCCTTCTCTCAGTCATTGTCGGGAAGGCTTCGCGTGGCATCGACGAAAATCGAACGCAACCAGTTCAGGTCCTGACTGGCATCGTGCCTTCGATGCCAGTACATCGACCATTCGAAAGGATCCGACGCGAACGGCAGGTCTCTGATCGCCAGATCTTCCGCGACCATCGCGAAGGCCAAGCGCCGCGGCATGACCGACAACAGATCGGAATCGCACAGCACGTGCGGGACCAGCAGCCAATGGGGAACGTTGACCGCGACCCGGCGGGTCAGCCCTTGCCGTGCGAGCACGTCATCGACGAAGCGGAGGTCTGTCGGCGACATCGAGACCTTGAGATGCGCCGCCTGAAGAAACGTCTCCATCGTAAGGGGCCGCTGCGCCAAAGGGTGGCCTTCGCGCATCACGCACACCATCCGGTCCTTCATCAGGACGACCGACTTGATCGAATTCGAATGCGCGAGACCCATCGAGATCGCAAGGTCGATCTCGTCCTTCTCCAAGGCCTCCACCGTATGCGTCGGCGAATAGTGCACGACGTCGAGTTGCGCGAAGGGGGCCGTCGTTTCCAACGTCTTGCCGACGGCGGGAAGAAGAAGACGGCTGAGAAGATCGGACAACCTCACGGAAAAGCTCCGTGTGGTGGAGGTCGGATCGAAAGCGGATTCGCTATCCAGAAGGCGCTCCACCTGCCGCAAAAGCCGCTTCACCGGCTCCGCCAGTTCGATCGCACGCGGCGTGGCCTGCATGCCGTTGGCAGTCCGGACTAGAAGCTCGTCCTTGAAGATGTGACGCAGTCTAGAGAGCGCATTGCTCATTGCGGGTTGACTAAGGCCAATCCTGTCGGCAGCACGGGTTACGTGAAGGTCTGTGAGAAGAGCGTTCAGAGCGACCAAAAGATTGAGATCGACAGATCTGAGGTTCATGACGCGCCATCATTGATATCACGAATAATTCAATCTAGAAAATCCACAATACAAATCTAGATCAATCGGCGTCAACGTGCGCTCTCGAAGAGGTCTAGGTGACCGGTTTCAGGACAATCGGCGGCCGTCGAGCGGCGCGCACCGAAGCTCATAGAAGTCGAGAGGCACAGTAGATCGTTCCTCCGCCAGCGCTGTGCCGAGGAAACTCAGTCCGTAGGTGCAATGCCAATCGCGGGCGGCCTCAAATGAACGCCTCGGCTCTAGCAGCTCCAGCTCTTCTGCACGCTGTGGTTCAACGCGGTACTCCGCCAGCCAAAACGCGCTGGAGCGCCGAGCTCGTTCGAGTTAAGTCGAGACCAACAGCTCTCTTCGCATGTGAGTGAGACCCACCACACCGAAACTACGCTAAACCGCGCATTATTAGCCGATTGCCCTACCCCCACTCAATCATTTAGCACGACGGCTCGTCCTTGATTTGCAAGAAGAAATTCTTGAATCTGACGGGCAAATGCCGATGGTATACCCGCTGCAAATTTTTGCTCTTGAATTCACAGGAAAAATTTCTCGACACGAAGCGCTGGCAATTCCGCCACCTATCGGAGTCTATCGACTGGATCGCATGTCGCTTGCATAACCAAGACTGATACAGCCTCACAGGCACAGAGATTTAGATACCGTCAAAGATCAGGAAGATGCCTTGGTCCAGTCCCGCTGCTGTACAGCAGTGGAGGAAGGCTTCTCATGGAGAAGCCGCCTTCTCCCGGTTCGGACTCGAAGCTGATGTGCGGGTCGCGGCGAACGCGACTGTTCATTCAAGGTCTCTGCACGCGCCAAACATCCTAGGTCACGGCAGAAACTGCGCGATTCCTTCGCGGATACAAGCTAGGATTTCGTCCTGCCGCTCTTCGAGACGCGATACCGGTCCGCCGACGCCGAGGACCAGGTCGCGGCCGAAATCGCGCTTCGGCAGCAGGACTGCAATGACACCGGCGTCCTGGACGACGATGTGCTTGGAGAACATGTAGCCGTCGCGCCGGATGCCGTTGACGATCTTCATCAGCGCGTTCAGCTCGAAATGCTCTTCCTTGGGGCAGACGGCGTTGATGCGGCGCAGGAGCCGCTCGATCTCGACGTCGGTGTGACCGCTCAGCAGCGTGCGCCCGATGCCGCTGATCGCGAGCGGCCGGACGTCGCCGGACTTCACTTCGAAGCGCAGGCGCTTGCTGGTCTGCAGGGCGTGAATGTATTGCGCATGCAGATCGGATTGCGTGCTGATGCTGACGAGCTCGTCGAGCTTGCCGTGGACGAAGTCGACCAGCGCGAGAATGGCGCTGTCGCCGAACAGCCCGGTGTCAAGCCACCGTCCCATCTGGGCGATGCGCATCGTCGGCATGTAGGTGCGGTTGTAGCTGTCGTAGAACAGGTATCCGAGCATCGCCATGCTCTTCAGCAGGGCCGCGGCACTGGACGTCGGATAGTCGCACTTCGTCGCGACCTCCTTCAGCGAGATCGGGCGCTTCACGTCCTCGAAATATTCGAGGACTTCGAAGATCCGCTTGGCTGACTTGATGCTGGAATTCATCTTTTGCACATATGTGGAAAGAATTTCGGCCAAAGATGTGGATCTATACCTTGATGGGCAGGAGCCGGCATCCCCCGCCCTGCGACAAATTAGCATTCGACATCCCTAGATGCAACGATTTTACATATATGTAGAAATAGCACTACATATATGTAACTTAATGGACTCGGGCCCGCCCAGCTCTTAGTGTTCTCTCCGGCCAGCAAGGCCGCGGCGTCACGGCCGCTCAAAAACAAAACCGCCCACCACAGGGTGGCGCGCTTGCAGGGAGGCGTCATGAAGCCGGAATTGGATTTTTCTGCTGCGATCGACTGATGTCGACCGGCCGCCGCGCGGACCTCCCGTCGCCAAGTTGAACCTCCTCACGACCATTCAGATCAGCCATCGCGTTCACGGCGATGACGCCGGCCGGGCCACCGCGCGCAACGGCGGCAACACCTCTCAGGACCGAACAGGGATTTGCTTGCATGGACTACCGATTGCCTGAAGGCAGCTGCGATTGTCATTTTCACATCTACGGCCCCTTCGACCGCTTTCCGCAGGGCGACGAGGGACGCTTCACTGCCGTAAAGCCCTTCACGATCGAGGACGCCTTTGCCGTCTGGGACAGGCTCGGCATCACGCGCGGCGTCATCGTCCATGCGGTGGGATCGGGAGACGACAACGCCGTCACTTACGATGCGCTGCGCCGCTACCCCGACCGGCTTCGTGCCGTCGCGATCCTGCGGCGCGACGTCTCGGATCAGCGGCTCGATGAACTCACAGACGCCGGCTTCAAGGCGGTGCGCGTCACCATGATCCGGCAGGACGGCAAGCCGGTCTCGACGCTCGGCACCAGCTACGACGATCTGGTCAAGCTCGCACCTCGCATCGCGGAGCGCGGCTGGCACGCCCAGCTCTGGATCGAGAGCTCGGACCTGGCCGCCGCCGCGGCCGAACTCGAGAAATTGCCGCTGAACTACGTGATCGACCACATGTCGCGGACGATGGCCGACAAGGGCCACGAGCATCCCGATTTTCGCGCCTACACCGAGCGGCTGAAGACCGGGCGCTACTGGACCAAGATCTCCGGCGCCGACCGCAACACGCGCATCGGCCGCCCCTATGCGGACACGGCGCCCTTCATGCGCGCCATCGTTCAGGCCGCGCCCGACCAGGTCGTGTGGGGCAGCGACTGGCCCCATGTCGGCCACAGCGCCGAGACGATGCCCGATCTCCAGGACCTGCTTCGTCTGCTGCACGACTGCGTGCCCGATGAGACGACCCGCCGCAAGATCCTGATCGCCAATCCGGCGCGGCTCTACAATTTCTGACAGGACCGAGGACACCTTGGACAACAACAAGAAGCTGCCGCTCGACGGCGTGATCGTCATCGATCTCGGCCAGGTCTATCAGGGTCCGTATGCCGGCTTCCTGATGGCGCAGGCCGGAGCGACCGTCATCAAGGTCGAGCCGCCGAACGGCGAGCCGGTGCGTCATCGCGCCCGCATCAGCAAGGGCAACGCCGTCCCGTTCGCGATGCTCAACGCGAACAAGCGTAACATCAGCCTGAACCTGAAGTCGCGTGATGGCGTCAGGGTTCTGAAGGAACTCGCGGCGAAGGCCGACGTGCTGATCGAGAACTATGCGCCGGGCGTGCTCGATCGCCTGGGCGTCGGCTATGCCGCGCTCAGCGCCATCAACCCGCGGCTGATCTATGGCTCGGCCACCGGCTACGGCCTGTCGGGTCCGAGCCGCGACAATCTGGCGATGGACCTGACCGTGCAGGCGGTGTCGGGCATCATGAGCGTGACGGGCTTTGCCGATGGTCCTCCGGTCAAGGCCGGCCCTGCCATTACCGACTTCATCAGCGGCGTGCATCTCTACGCCGGCATCCTCACCGCGCTCTACGACCGCGAGAAGAGCGGCCGCGGCCGGCTGGTCGAGATCGCGATGGTCGAGACCGTCTATCCGGCGATGGCCTCGAACCTCGCCGATGTCTTCAATCGCAAGGCGGCGGCTCCCCGTACCGGCAATCGTCACGGCGGCCTCGCGGAGGCGCCTTATAATGTCTATCCCGCGTCCGACGGGTATGTCGCCATCATCAGCGTCAACGAATCCCACTGGACCGGACTGACACGCGCGATGGGGCGGCCGGATCTCGCCGACGATGCCCGATTCAAGACCGTGCTCGACCGTCTGAAGCACATCGATCTGACCGACCAGATCGTGTCCGACTGGTCGTCGCAGCTCACGCGCGACGAGATCACCGAGCTTTGCCGCGTCAACCGGGTTCCCTGCGCCGCGGTTCGCGATCTGCGCGAGGTGACGGAGGACAAGCATCTCCACGCCCGCGGCATGCTGCGCGAGATCGCGCATCCCGAATACGGCGACATCCTCGTCCATCGCAGCCCGCTGGTGCTCCACGATGCGGCGGCGCCGGACTACGTCCCGTCCGCGCGTCTCGGCCAGCACAATGGCGAGGTGTTGTCGGAATATCTCGGCTTGTCCGACAGCGAGATCGATGCGTTGCGCCGCGCCGGCGCCATCGCGCAAGCATGACGAAAGCCGAGACGCAAATGTCCCGGTCCGCCAATTCAGGGGAAGATCACCATGGTCAAGCTGTTTGAAAGCATTGCATTCCGCGGCGTCGAGCTGAGCAACCGGATCGTCGTCTCGCCGATGGGGATGTATTCGGCCGTGAATGGCTACGTCACGCCGTTCCACCTGGTCCACTACGGCAAGTTCGCCCAGGGCGGCGCCGGCCTCGTCTTCGTCGAGCAGACCTCGGTCACCCGGAAGGGGCGCATCACCAACGGCGATCCCGGATTGTGGGAAGACGGCCAGATCGACGGCATGCGCCAGGTCGTTCATGTGATCAAATCCGGCGGCTCGAAGGCAGCGATCCAGATCAATCACGGCGGACGGAAATCCAGCCAGCAGCGCGCGTTCCGCGGCAACAGCCATCTGACGGACCGCGACATCGAGATGGGCGAGGAAACATGGGTGCCCGCGGGGCCTTCGGATGTCCCGTTCTCCGACGGCTTCCAGACGCCCATTCCGCTCAGCAAGGATGGTCTCGTCGGCGTGCGCGACGCCTTCGTCGCGACGGCGCGCCGGGCCGTGCTCGCGGGTTTCGACGTCATCGAGTTACACATGGCGCACGGCTATCTGCTGCAATCGTTCCTGTCGCCGCTCGCCAATTTCCGCACCGACGAATATGGCGGCGGCCTCGAAAACCGGATGCGGTTTCCGCTCGAAGTGACGCGCGCGGTGAGGGTTGCACTGCCCTCTTCCACGCCGCTGTTCGTGCGCATCTCGGCCACCGACTGGATCGACGGCGGCTGGGAGATCGAGGATAGCGTCGTCTTCTCCCGCAAACTGAAGGAGCTGGGCGTCGATCTCGTCGACTGCTCGACCGGCGGCAATCTGCGCGCCGGGTCGACCAATGCCAATCTCGGCCGCGGTCCGGGCTATCAGGTGCCGTTCGCCGAGCGCATTCGCCGTGAGGCCGACATTGCGACCGGCGCCGTCGGGATGATCCGAACCCCGGACTTCGCCGAGAAGGTCCTGCAGGACGGCCGGGCCGATCTCATCTTTCTCGCCCGCCAGATGCTCTACGATCCGTTCTGGGCGCTCCATGCCGCGGAGCATTTCGGGCTGACTGGCAAATTCGAGAAGTGGCCCGAGCAATATGGCTGGTGGCTTGCCAAATGGGGCGGCGCCCTTCGTGCCAGCGGCGAAAGCCTGGACGGGGTGGAGCGATACCGCGAGGCCGCTGAATAGCACCTCGCCCGCCGATAGCGTCGCAAGATCAATCCTGACCTCAAGCATTCAAAATTTTCAAAGGGAGTGAAACAATGAGAAGTGTGCTGGCAGCGTCGATGGTTTTCCTGAGCCTTGCTTCGGCGCATGCGCAGGCGCCTGCATCGAAGCCGGTCAAGCTCGGCGTGCTCAACGATCAGTCGGGGCAGTATGCGGATGCCGCCGGGCCTGCGGCGGTCGAAGTCGCCAAAATGGCGATCGCCGATTTCGGCGGCAAGCTGCTGGGCCAGCCGATCGAGCTCATTTTCGCCGATCACCAGAATAAGACGGATATTGCTTCGGGCATCGCCAGGCGATGGATCGATACCGAAAACGTCGACGTCATTCTCGATATTGGCAACTCCGCGGTCGCGCTCGCGCTGGCCGACCTCGTCCGCGACAAGAACAAGATGATGATCGTGTCGTCGGCGGGCGCATCGACGATCACCAACGAAAAGTGCTCTCCCAACACGTTCCAGTGGACATACAACACCGCCACGCTGGCGCGCAGCACGGCCAAGGCGTTGGTCGGCCAGGGCGGCAACGAATGGTTCTTCCTGACGGCCGATTATGCCTTCGGTCATGCGTTCGAAGCGGATGCTTCGGCCGTAGTCAAGGCGAACGGCGGCAAGGTCGTCGGCTCGGTGCGCCACCCCTTCAACACCAGCGACTTCTCCTCGTTTCTGCTGCAGGCCCAGAGCTCCGGCGCCAATGTGCTGGCGCTCGCCAATGCCAGCGGTGATACCTCCAACTCGCTGATGCAGGCTCACGAATTCGGCTTGCTCGGCCTCAAGAGCAAGATGAAGGTCGCGGCGCTGCTGTTTCAGATAACGGATGCCAAGTCGGTCGGCCTGAAGAACATGCAGGGCCTGTACACGTCGGAAGCCTTCTACTGGGATCGCAACGACGCATCGCGCGCGTTCGGGAAGCGGTTCTTCGACAAGGTCGGCCGCATGCCGACCATGGTTCAGGCCGGGATGTATTCGGCGACCATGCACTATCTGAAGGCCGTCGAGGCGGCCGGCACGCTCGACACCGCTGCGGTGCTGGCAAAATTCCGCTCGATGCCCGTGAACGACTTCTTCTCGGAGAAGGGCTATGTGCGCGAGGACGGCATGCACATCCACGACTACTATCTGCTGCGGGCAAAGACGGTGGAGCAGTCCAAGACGCCGTGGGACTTCTATGACGTCGTCGCGACCGTCCCGGCCGAAGACGCCAACATCCCCCGCGACCAGAGCAAGTGTTCGCTAATGAAGAAGTCCTGATCGCCAGGCGTCATCGATGAACCGAAGCCCGAGCGACAGCTGCAATGCCGCCGCTCGGGGATCGTCAGAACCTCTTTTCACATCCATAGAAATGCGACGTCGTCGCTGACGCGCATTGGCATGCGAGGACCGGCCCCCTAATCTTGCCGCAAACAAGGGAGGCCGAGATGAACGAAAAGCTGCTGTTCTCGCCGCTATGCATTCGGGACGTCGCATTCAAGAACCGGATCGTGGTCCCGCCGATGCTGCAATACGTTGCAGAGCGCGGCTTTCCGACCTCCTGGCACATCACCAACGCGGGCAAGTTCGCCGCGGGCGGCGCGGGTCTCGTGATCGTGGAGTCGACCAAGGTCGAGCGCCGCGGCTGCGGAACGGTCGGAGACCTCGGCATCTGGGATGACAAGTTCATCGCTCCCCTCCGCGACATCGCGAGCTTCATCAAGTCGAACGGCGCCGCCGCCGGCATCCAGCTTGGACATACCGGCCGGAAGGGAAAAGCCCGGCGTCCCTGGGAGGGAGATGGGACCCTCTCCGCCCAGGAGCTTGCTGACGTCGATGACGTGGACGGCTGGGACCTGATCGGTCCGAGCGCACTTGCGTTCGGCAACGGCTATTTCACGCCGCGTGCGCTGGAGCGCAGCGAGATTCCCGATGCGATCGACGCCTGGGGCAAGGCGGCCGCGCGCGCCGGCCAAGCCGGCTTCGACGTCGTCGAGCTGCATGCCGCCCACGGCTATCTGATCCATTCGTTCCTGTCGCCGGAGGCCAACCAGCGTACGGACGATTATGGCGGCAGCGAAGCCAACCGCATGAGGTTCGCGATCGAGGTGGCCGAGTCCGTCCGCGCCCACTGGCCGGCGTCGAAGCCGCTGTTCGTCCGTCTGTCGATCGAGGACGAGGCGGGCTGGGGTCCGGCAGAAAACGCTAGGCTGGTGCGCATCCTGAAGACAAAGGGCGTCGACGTCATCGACTGCAGCACCGGCGGCCTCAACAGCAAGGTGCCGAACTTCTTCCGCCTTAACGAGTATGGCTATCAGGTCCAGTTCGCGGACTATATCCGCCGCGAAGCCGATATCATGACCATGGCGGTCGGCCTCATCATTCACGGCGACCAGGCCGAGGCGATCCTGCAGGATAAGAAGGCCGACCTCGTCGCGGTCGGCCGCGAGTTCATCCACAACCCGAACTGGGCGATGGATGCGGCCCAAAAGCTCGGCGTCGATTCGACCTTCAGCGCGGTCCCGCCGCAGATGGGCTACTGGCTCGAAAAGCGGGCCCGCCGCGGCTTTGGCGGAAATCCCTCCACGTGGCAAAAGGGCATCGCGGCGGATAGCTGATCACCGCCGGGCGCAGTTGCGCGGCGACATCGCCTGTGCTGATTGATTGCGAGGCGTGCCGCAGCTCGCCTCGTGAAGATCCAGCAATTGCGAGCCATCACCGAAAATGTCGTACGAAGACTTGATCAGGCAGACCGAGGCGCGACGCCCGGCCGCGTGGGAGTTGCTCGGCGTCGGCGCCGTCTCCTACGATCAGACACGCGATCGCGTCATGATCGAATGGCATGCCGAGCCGCGGCACTGCCATTCCACTGAAGGACATCCCAAGGGCGGCATCGTGCAGGGTGGGATAGTCACGGGTTGGCTCGACGCGGCCATGGCGACCGCGAGCCTGCTGCGCGGCGAATACCTGATGACGGTCGCGAGCCTCGAGATCAAGGTCGCGTTCCTGCTTCCGGCGCATCCCGGCCTGTACCGCACCTATGGCAAGATCGTTCGGCAGGGCCGCAGCATCGGCTTCATGGAGGCTGAGCTGCGGGACGCCAACGACGTGCTCATCGCAACGGCGAGCTCGACGGCGGCGCTGCGCCCCAAAACTTCCGCCGGGACCAGCCCGGCGTGATCTCTTCGCGGCCTCCGGCTCTCAGAAGCCGTAGAGCCGGGCCGGATTGTCGATCAGGATCTTCCTGCGGACGGCCTCGTCAGGCACGCAGCGCCCGAACAAATCCATCAGCACGGATTCCTTCGGGACCGCATCGTCGGCGTGTCCGACATGCGGCCAGTCGCTGCCCCAGATCAGCCGGTCGGGGTTGGCGGCGACCAGCGCCTTCATGAAGTCTTCCGTGTCCTTGTAGGGGCTGCCGATGCGCGTGTTGCGATCCGCGCCGGACAGCTTGCACCAATAGCGGCCGCTCTTGAGGCCGCGGTCGCAGAACCACTGGTAGCCGCTGTAATTGACGGTCTTGTCCGCCATGGTGCGGCCCTGGTGGTCGATGACGAAGTCGAGCGGGAGCTTTTCGATCTCGGGCGCCAGCTGCTGCAGATCGCCGGTCTCGATCCAGAGCTGCGCGTGCCAGCCGCGCTCGGCGATGCGCGGGGCCAGCGCCTTCAGGTCGTCCAGATTCATGCCGCCGCCCGACAGCACGGGCTTGCCGTCCTGATACAGCAGATTGATGCGCACGCCCTTGAAGCCGGCATCGGTCAACTCGTCCAGCCGCTTGTCGGTGACGTCCTGATTGAGGATCGCGACCGCGCGCAGCTTGTCCGGAAAACGCTTCAGGGCTTCGAGCGTGACCTCGTTGTCCGAGCCGGCATTGCCGGCATGGACGATGACGCCGCGCGAAATGCCGATCGAATTCCACACGTCGAACAGCATCTCGACCGGGAATTCCTGCTTCGGAGCGAATTTGCCGGAATAGTCGACCGGGAAGCGATTGAACGGCCCGTAAATGTGGACGTGGCAATCAGCGCTGCCGTCCGGGAATTTTTCGAGCTTCTCCGTCATGGTGCCCCCTCACTTGCCGGTGAAATTGGCGGATCGGCGCTCCGCCGTGGATTTGACGCCCTCGCGGAAATCGTCGGTCACGCGCAGACGGTTCTGCTCGGCGAGCTCGTGATCCGTCGCCTTCTTGACGCGATCCGCCAGCCCGGCGCGCATGGTGGCGCGGGTCGACAGCAGGCCGAGCGGCGAGCATTCGGCAATCTCCTGCGCGAGCGACAGAGCGGCGGCGCGGACCTGGTCCTGAGGAACCAGCACGCTGGCCAACCCCATCGCCAGCGCCTGCTCACCGGTGACGCGCCGGCTCGTGTAGAACATCAGCTCGGCATTCGACTTGCCGATGGCTTCCGGCAGCGTGACGGTCAGTCCGAAGCCGGGGTGGAAACCGAGGCGGGTGAAATTCGCCGCAAACCGGGCCTCGGGGCAGGTCACGCGAAAATCCGCTGACATCGCCAGACCGAAGCCGCCGCCGATTGCGGCGCCCTGCACCGCTGCGACGATCGGCTTCTTGTTCCGGAAGATGCGCACGGCCTCGATATAGAGGTGACCTCCGTCTCGCTGGTCGCCACTGGCCGGCGCGTCCCGGGCCGGCGTATTGAAATCCGCGCCGGCGCAGAACGCCTTGCCCTGCGCGGCAAGGACGACGGACCGGATTTCGCTGTTCGCATCGATCTTGTCGAGCGCGTCGGCGATGTCGCGGATGAGCTGGAGATCGAAATAGTTCAGCGGCGGCCGCTGAATCTCGATCATTGCGACATGGCCTTGCGTGGTGACGGCGATATCAGTGCTCATGTGGTGTCAGATTCCTGTTGTTGTCCTGATCAGCGAAGTCCGAGCCCGCGCGCGATGATGCCGCGCAGGACTTCCGTAGTGCCGCCCTGGATCGTGAGCTTCGGTGCGATCTTGAGCTCGAAATCCAGCTTGTTGCGGAAGGTGTCCTCTTCGTCGTCCTCGAGGTCGAGCAGCGAAGCGAGCTCGCGGACCCGGTGCGGCAGCGCCTGCTCCCAGACCGTGCCGAGATCCTTGACGATGGCGGCCTCGACCACGGGTTCGCGGCCGGCCTCGAGCATGCCCGCCACCGAGACGGACATGCGGCGCAGCGTGTGCAGTTGCGCGACCAGCTTCCCGATGCCGACCGTCACGCGGACGTCCGGCTTCGCGCCGGCCGCATTGGTGAGCGCGAGCAGCGCGTCGTAGGTTTCGAGAAACCGCTCCGGCCCGGAGCGCTCATAGGCCAGCTCGCTCGTGGCCTGCTTCCAGGCGCCGTCGACCTCGCCGATGACGTGATCATCCGGAATGAACGCGTCCTGGAACACGACCTCGTTGAAGTCGCGCTGGCCGCTCATCTGCCCGATCGGCCGGCAGGTGATGCCGGGCGTCTTCATATCGACCAGGAACGAGGTCAGGCCATGCCGCCGGTTTTCCTTGGTCGAGCCGGAGGTCCGGAACAGGCCGATCATGTAGTCCGCGATGTGCGCGCTGCTGGTCCAGACTTTCGTTCCGTTGATCAGCCAGCCGCCGTCCGTCTTCGTCGCCTTGGTGCTCGCCGCGAATAGGTCCGAGCCTGAATTGGGCTCGCTCATGCCGATGCAGAAGAACAGCTCGCCGCGGATGATGCGGGGAAGCACGTCCTGCTTGATCTTCTCGTGAGCGTAGCGAATGAGGGTCGGGCCGCTCTGACGATCCGCGACGAAGAAGCGGCGCACCGGCGCATTGGCGATCCGCATCTCCTCGGTCACGACGTAGCGTTCGAGGAAGCTGCGCTCCTGACCGCCATACTTCTTCGGCCAGGTCATGCCGATCCAGCCCTTCGCGCCGACGCGGCGGGAGAACTCATCGGCATTCTTCGCGCCGACCTCCGGCCTGTCAGGATCGAACGTGCCCGCCGCGATCTCGCTCTCAAGGAACGCCCGGACCTCCTTGCGCAGCTCCTGGCAATGGGCCGGCAGGCGCATGGCGTCGAAATGAATGAGGGACATCTTGGCTCCTTTCAGCGAGAGGCCAGCAGGGGCCAGAGTTCCCGGGGACCTCTGGCGGTGATGAACTCGCCGAGCTTGAGGCTCCAGAACGTTTCGTCACCGAATTCGTCGCGCCACGACAGCAGGCGCAGCGTGAAACGATGCAGGATGTGCTCGTCGGTGAAGCCGATCGCGCCGTGCACCTGATGGGCGATGCCGGTCCCGCCCTCGGCGGCCTCGCTGCAGCGAATCTTTGCCGCTGCGATCTCCAGCAGCGCGGCGTCGTCATCGAAGCCCGTGCTGGCGATGGTATCCGCCGCCGACGCCGCGGCGGACGCGGCTGCAGCAACCTCGCCGCCGAGCCGCGCGAGGCTGTGCTGGATCGCCTGGAACTTCGAGATCGGCTTCTCGAACGCTACACGCTGCTGCGAATACAGGACCGAGAGTTCAAGAATCCTGTCCAGCGCGCCTGCAATCTGCTGCGCTCGCGCCGCCGCCCCCATCAGGAGAAGAACGTCCTTTTCACGCGTTCCCGATTGCTTAAGGCGTGCACTGTGAACCGGCAGGACGCCCGCGAACTCCACGCTATCGCGCGCGTCGCCCGCGAGACTCTTGCCGGGCTTCAGCTTGCAATCGGCTGTTCGGACCAGAGCGACCGACGGCCCCTCGTCTCCAGTGACCAGCACGACGAGATGCGCGACGTCGCTGGCAAAAGGCACCATGCGGGCGCGGCCGTTGATGCGGCCGGTCTTGTCGAGCGTGAGATGATCTTTCGGCCGCACCGGCGCCAGCGTCATCGGGCCGCCGGGCGCGATCAGACCTGCACGATCCAGCAGCCACCCGGCCAGAAGCGTTTCCGCGAGCGGCACTGCCAAAGCCGCGCGGCCGGCCTCGCGAATGATGCCGAAGCCGTCGGCGAGCGACGCGCCAGCACCGCCCGCGGTCTCGGAGGCCCAGGCGAGGTCCAGTCCGATGTCCTGAAGCGACGACCAGAGCGGCGCCTTCCAGGCGTCGTCGCGCTTCTGCACGATGGTCTGCGGATCGGCCAGATCCGCAAACACGCGCGCGGCGGTTTCGACGACGAGGGTTTCAGAAGCTGACATCGTCATTCTCTCGTTAGGTGGACGAAGGGCGCGGGCCGATCACGCCCTCGGTTCGAAGCGCGGCAATCTCGGGCCCCGACAGGTCGAGCATGGACGACAGCACCTCGTCGGTGTTCGCGCCCAATCTCGAGGAGACCGCGGCCGGCAACCTGTCGGCGCCATGGATGCGGATCGGGCTGTCCGGAATCACGATCCGTCCGAACTGCGGATGCTCGATCCATTCGAGCATGCCGCGCGCATGCATGTGCCGGTCGTTGCAGACCTCTTCGAGGTCGCGAACCGGCGCGGACGGCACCTTGAATTTCGCCAGCGCCGCGCAGGCCTCCTCGCGGGTGATCTTCGCGCTCCAGTCCGCGATCAGCTGGTCGGTCTGGTCCATGTTGCGAACGCGCGCGACCTTGTCCCGGAAGCGCGGATCGTCGGCCAATTCGGTGCGGCCGATAGCCTGCAGCAGGGCCGCCCAGTGCTTGTCGTTGGTCGCGATGATCGCGATGTAGCCGTCGCTCGCCGGATAGACATTATATGGTGCCGCGGAGAGCCCGCCATGTCGGTTGCCGGTGCGCGGCGGCGCCCGGCCGATGTCGTACATGTAGGCTAGGTTCGAGGCGAGCGCAGGAAACACGGCTTCCTGCATCGCCACTTCCACCAGCCGCCCGACGCCCGTGATCTGCCGCTCGTACAAGGCCGTCATCACGCCGGCATAGAGATGAATGCCGCTCATGAAATCGACGAGCGCCGGACCGGCCTTGACGGGCGGACTATCCGGAAAGCCGGTGACGCTCATCAGCCCCGACACCGCCTGCACCGTCACGTCCATCGCCAAATTGTCCTTGTCCGGGCCCGACAGCCCGTAACCGGAGCCCGAGGCGTAGACGAGCCGCGGATTGAGCTCGTGCAGCACGGACCAGCCGATGCCGAGCCGATCCATCACGCCGGGCGCGTAGTTTTCGAGGAGGACGTCTGCATCCTTGACCAGGCGCTTGAGTATCTCCTTGCCCTTCGCGGATTTCAGATCGAGCGTGATGCACTGCTTGTGGCCGTTCAGCATCGCAAACGGCGCACCCGAGCCGCGACTGACGCTGTCGCGTTGACGAACCGGCTCACCGGCGAGCGGCTCGATCTTGATCACCCTGGCTCCGGCCTTGGCCATCAGATACGTCGCGTAAGGGCCCTGATAGACCTGGCCAAGATCGATGACCGTGAGGCCATCGAGCGGAAGATTGCGTCGACCCTGCATGTGTCTGTCTCGAATTCCTTGCAACGAGCTATCTCCGCTAGGCGCCGAGATAGGCTTCCTGGATGTCGGGTGCGTCCGCGATCTCGCCGGCCGATCCTTCGCGCACGATCGATCCTACCCTCAGCACATAGGCGCGGTCGGCAATCTTGAGCGCCGCGCGCATGTTCTGTTCGACCAGAAGCGCCGAGAGGCCCTTGGCCCGCAACGCGCCGATGGCACCGAGCACGAATTTTGAGAAGAACGGCGACAGGCCGAGCGACGGCTCGTCGAACAGGATCAGTCGCGGACGCGCCATCAACCCGCGGCCAATGGCCAGCATCTGCTGCTCACCGCCGCTGAGATTGCCGGCCGCCTGCCGGAAGCGCTCACGCAAACGCGGAAACATGTTCAAGACGTCCTCGACCGAGAACACGGGGCCGCTGCCGAATGCATCGACGATCTTCAGGTTCGCCTCGACCGTCATCGACGGAAAGATCTCGCGCCCTTCGGGCACGTGGCTGATGCCGGCCCGGCTGAGCGTCCAAGGCTTGCGGCCGTCGATACGCTGGTTTGCGAACTCGATGCGGCCGGCGGTGATCGGCAGGACACCGGAGATGACGTTCAACAGCGTGGTCTTGCCCGCGCCGTTCGCGCCGAGGATCGCGACGATCTCCCCGCGATTGACGGAGAGCGAGACGCCGCGCAGCGCGACGACCTTGCCGTAGGCCGCCGAGACGTCCTTGACGGTCAGCAGCGCGCCATCACTCGTCATCGTCGGCCCCCAAATATGCGGTCACGACCTCGGGATGACTGAGGACGTGATGCGGCGCGTCGACCACGACCGGCTTGCCGTCGACGACGACGAGCGCGCGGCCGCAGAGTTGCCGGATGACGGCCATGTCGTGCTCGACGATCAGGATCGTCCGCCCCGGCGCGATCGCACGGATCAGCGCGATGAAGTCGGCGGTCTCGCGCCCGTTCATGCCGGCCGCAGGCTCGTCGAGGAACATGATCTTCGGATCGGACATCAATGCGATGCCGACGGCGAGCCGGCGCTGCACGCCATAGGCCAGCACGCCGGCCTTGCGGTTCCGCTCTCCGGCGAGGCCGATCAGCGCGAGCACCTCCTCGACGCGGCCCTGGAAGGCCTGCTGATCCCCGGTACAGGACCTGCTGCCGACGATCCGTCCGAGGACACCGTGGCGAAAGCTTGCATGGCGGCCGAACAGGAGATTCTCCAGCACCGTGCTCTCGGCGAACACCGCCGTGCGCTGGAAGGTCCGGGCGACGCCGGAGCGCGCGATGAGATGCGGAGCCACGCCAGCGATCTCGCTGCCCATGATGCGGATCGATCCACTGGTCGGCACGGTGATGCCGCAGAGGATGTCGAACAGCGTCGACTTGCCCGCACCGTTCGGACCGATGATACCGAAGATCTCGCCTTCCTGCACATCGAGGCTGACGCCGTTCAGCGCCGTCACGCCGCCGTAGCGTTTGACGATGTCCCGGGCCGAGACGGCTGGGCGCTCAGCGGCTGCGATCGTCATCTGTCTTCCTTCCCAACCGGTCACGCAGAGCGACGCCCAATTGATGCAATCCGCCAGGCGCAAACATCATGATCAGGATGATGATCGACGAGAACACCAGGATCCGTACATTCGGATCGAGGTTCATGGCCTGCGGGATCAGCGTGAACATCGCAGCGCCGATGACCGGACCGACCACGAGCTGCGCGCCGCCCAGCAGCACCATCAGGAGGCCATCCACCGTGTTCGCGACGCTGAACACCTCGGGCGTGACGATCTGCGTATAGGGAACGGCGAGCGCACCCGCGAGCGCCGCGAACGGCGCGCTGAGCATGAACGCCTTCAGCCTGACTCGCGCGACATCGACGCCGACCGAACGCGCCAGATGCGGATTCTGACGGACGCTGTCCATCGCGGCGCCGAACGGAGACCGGCGCAGGGCGACCAGGAACAGAATCGCCAGCAGCAGAATTCCGGCGGTGACCGCAAAATAGGTCTGCGGGTCCGACAGCTGAAGCGGTCCGATCTTGATAGGGGGAAAGCCGAACAGCCCGAGCGGACCGCCGGTGATTTCCTCAAGATTCGTCGCCGCGACCATAGCGACGCCGGTGAGGCCCCAGGAGACGATCGAGAAGTAGGCGCCGGTCAGGCGCAGCGTGATGATTCCGATGACGGCGGCCAATACCACGGCGAGTACGAGCGCGATCGGCACCGCGACCTCGAAGGGCAGTCCTAGCTTGCCCATTCCGATCGCCGCGCCATAGGCGCCGACGCCGAAGAACAAGCATTGGCCAAGCGGGACTTCGCCGACACCGCCGAGGATGATGTTGATGCTCAAGGCAAACAAGGCGAACGCGCAGGTATAGCCTGCCAGAGTTACCACAAACGGGTCGGTGAAGGTGTAAGCGAACACGACGATGACGATGAGAGCGCAGGCGACGTAGGAGGCCTCCCGCGCGATACGTCCAGACCTGTTCTTGGCCGAGACAGCGACCTGCTTCCTGTCGATCATCGTGCCGAAGTCCTGGGTCGCCATACTAGTGCCGATGCTGCTGGAGTTGACCGAGCAGTCCCTGTGGACGGAACAGCAGCGTGGCGATGACCAGCGCCCAGCCTAACGCGGGCGTCCAAGAGACCGAGACATAAGTTTCGAACAGCGCGTTGGCGACACCGATCAGAAGCGCTCCCAGCATCGCGCCGGGAATACTGCCCATGCCGCCCAGGATGACGACGGTAAATCCGACGATCAGGGCGCTGTATCCCATGGTCGGATAGATCGTCGAGATCGGCGCCAGCAGCGCACCGGCAAGACCCGCCGCGGCGACCCCGAGCACAAAGGCAAGCGCGCGTATCCAGGGCACGTCAATCCCGGAATAAAGCGCGCCACGCGCGTTCTGGGCAACCGCGACGACCTGCTGACCCTTGATGCTCAGGCGAAGCCACAGGCCGAGGGCACCGAGCACGAGCACCGAGCAAACGAATATGAAAGCGCGCTGCGAAGTGACGAAGATCCCAAAAAATCGCATCGTGCTCTGCCCTAGAGGCGACGGCACAGGAAGCGGATCCGGCCCGAAGATCAGGATCAATCCGGCCACCGCCGCCTGACCGAGCGCGAAGGTCACGATCAACGAGCCGTGATGCGAGTCTCCGTAGAGGCTGCGCCTGATGACAATCCATTCGGTCAGCGCTCCGATGATCACGACGATCAGTACGGAGAGCGGAACAGCGGCCAAATAGCTCAGGCCTTGCGACGTTAGCAAATAGCAGGCGTAGCCGCCCATGGCGAAGAACGCGCCATGGGCAAAGTTTGCGATGCCCACGATTCCAAAGATCAGCGTCAGGCCGACGGCGATGACGGCATAGCCGGCGCCCAGCACCAATCCGTTGACTAGGGTTTGAGCCAGAAGTTCCAAAGCCTACGCACCTTCTACTTTGCACTGCGGTCTACTTTGCACTGCGGTCGATCTTCAGTTCGAGCTGACGCGCTCAAGCTGAACGACAGCCCCGTTCTCGACTCGCTGAATGTAGAAGTACGGCGCGCGCGCCCTGCCCTTTTCGTCGAACTTCAGCAGGCCACGCGGGCTCTGCCAGGCGCCTTCGCGAATGACGTTCGAGATCTTGTCGTAGTCACTATCGGTGCCGGCCTTGTCCATCGCCGACGCAATCAGGTTGATCGCTTCGAAGATCACCAGTTCGCCTTTGCCCGGGACGCTGTTGAACTTCTTCTGGTAGTTCTCGACGAATTCTTTCCCGTCGGGCCCCGGATCGGACGCCATGAAGATTTCACCCGTAATGATACCATTCATCGCGCCCTCCGACGGCTTGATCATGCCCGGCGTCACCACGCCCGGCGACATCACCTCGATCTTGAAGCCGCCGATCTGTCGCACCTGCTTCCAGAGCTGGGCTGCACGCGCCGGATAGGCATCGGCGATGTAAATCATGTCGGGATTGCTTGCCTTGATCTTGGTGAGGATAGACGTGAAGTCGTTGGTCTCGGCATCGTAGGTCGACGTGCTGACCAGTTCGATGCCGGCTGACTTGAGGCTTTCCTTGAGCTTCTCCAGAACGGTCTTGTTAAACTCGGAATTCTCGCCCATGTAGGCGACCGTCTTCGGCTTCAGCGTCTTGACGATGTAGGCGTTGAACGCCTCGGAATTCAGCGACACCGTGTTGTTGATCTGGAACAGCCAGGGGCTGCCCTGGTCGGTGATGGCGTCGGCCTGCGCACCGGCGTTCACCTGCAGGATGCGTTTCTTCGTGACCGAGGATTCCGCGAGCACGACCGAGCTGTTGGTGCCGCCGGTGATCGCCTTCACGCGTCCGACGGACATCAGCTTCTGCACCGCTGCGACGCCACCCTGCGGCGTGCCCTTCTCGTCCTCGAAGACCAGCTCGATCTTGCGGCCGCCGAGAATGCCGCCGCGCTGATTGACAAGGTCGGCGGCATATTCGGCGCCGCGCTGCAGCTCCTGCCCGTAAGTCGCCGCTGCGCCGCTCAGAGGCAGCGCAAGGCCGATCTTGACCGGGTCGGCGGCCATTGCGCCGGGCGCATAGGCGAGCTGCACAGTCGCGGCCACGATGGCCCCCAACGACAACATGATTTTTCGGCGATCCGCACGCATCATCGTTCTTCCCTTATGATTTTATCCGGCCGTCCACGGCGGCGCCGCGGCGGCCCTGTTGAATGCAGGTCAACTCAGGCGTTCGAGCTCAATTCAGATTGCGCTGAAAGAGATCGAACAGGCGCTCCCAATGCCGCTCGGTGCTGGCCTTGTGGTAGAGGCGCCGGGTCGGAAAGGCGAAGCCGTGCTCGGCTTCCGGATAGTATTCCATCCGTCCGTTGATGCCGGTCGTCTTGATCGCCTGCGACACCTGCTCGAGCATCTCGGCCGGCGCGTAGTGATCATGCTCGGCGAGAGCGAAGTAGATCTCCCCCTTGATCTTATCGGTGACGAGATGCGCGGAGTCTGGCTGGTCGGTGACGAGGCGCGCGCCGTAGACGGAGGCGCCGGCGGCCATACGATCGGGAAATACGCCCATCGCGCGGTAGACGTAGCGGCCACTCATGCAATAGCCGACGCATCCCGTCTTGCCCTGCCGCGCCGCCGGTTCATTGGCGAGGAAGTCGAACATGACTTGCGTGTCTTCCATCACCATGGTGTTGGTGAGGTGGCGATTAAGCTTCCACATAAATTCCAGCTTGTCCGCGCAAGCGGGGTCCCACAGCCGGTTGGCGTCGAGATCGACGCAGCGGACCATGCGGTAATACATGTTCGGCATGATGACGTAGTAGCCGACCGTCGCGAGACGCCGGCACATGTCAGATAGCTCCTCGCGGACGCCGACCGAGTCCATATAGAAGATGACAACAGGGAACGGTCCTGGACGGTCCGGGTGAAACACATACGTGTTCATCACCCCGTCCTTGGTTTTCAGATCGACGACCTTCTCCTGCACGACTCCACCCTTCTAACCATTTTGTATCCCCGCGCGTTCGAGGCGTGGAGTGGGCGGAGAATGTGCCGGGCCGAAGCTGAAAGCCAGAGCATTACAGATATGCGTGCGTATTTACAGATATGTGAAAATGGATTTGCTCAATTGCGAGCTTTTGTCGCGGATGCGCGGTCCTCCCGCGTGACGAATTTGTCGATGCCTTCGCGCAGTGATCTCAGAATCTGCGTTCGCTTGGACACGAGCCGCTCGACCGGCCCGCCGACGCCGATCGCCAGGATGCGGCCGTGGCGCCGCTCCGGCAACAACATACCGATGACACCCGCGCCAGCCGTCACGGTGTGAAGGGAGATGACGTAACCGTCCTTGCGGATCTTGCGGAGTTTCTGCATCAGCTCCTTCAAGTCGACCTTCTTCTTCCGGTCTTCCTCCTCGAAATTGATGCGGCGCACGAGCTTCTCGATGGTCTCGTCCGAACGCGCGCTCAACAGCATCCATCCGAGACCCGAACGCGCGAGCGGCCGGATCGTCCCTGGCCTGATCGAGAACTGGATCGCGCGCGGCGAAGGCTGGACGTGGATATATTGCATGTACAGATCGCTCTGCGTCGCGATGCTGACGGTCTCTTCTGTTTCCTTGTTGAGGTGGTTGACCAGCCCAGAAATTCCGCGCTCTCCGAAAAGGGCGCCCTGCACCCATTGCCCGAGCTGAACGATCCGCATCGTCGGCATGTAGGTTCGCGAATAACGGTCGAAGTCGATATAGCCGAGCACCACCATGCTCTTGAGGACCGCGGAGGCGCTCGAGACCGGATAACCGAAGCGCAAGGCGACCTCCTTGAGACTCAATGGCCGCTGCATCTCGTCGAAATATTCCAGGATCTCGAACAGCCGCCTGGCCGTCTTGATGACCTCTTTGGACATGCTTCCTCGCTCGCTTTTTCACATAGATAGAAAAGTTTTCCCATGGACGAAAGCCATTTCGCGGTTTCCTGGCGTTTGCTAAAAGGCTCAGCAAACGGAGGACGTCGATGATTTCTGCCGAGCAGATGAAGTTCGAAGTGTCCGATCGCGTCGCGACGATCACATTCGACCGCCCGGACAAGATGAACGCGTGGACGCCGGTCATGGAGAGCGAGCTGCACCGCCTGATGGCGATCGCGTCCGAAGACGACGACGTGCGCGCGATCGTAATCACCGGCGCCGGCCGGGCCTTCTGCGCTGGCGCCGACATGGGCCGCCTGTCGGATGCGTCGTCGGGAAGCGCGAGCGCCGCTGCACCGACCGTTCCCCCGGTCAGCGACGACGATCTGGCGCAGCGCTACAGCTATCTGCTGGCCGTTCCCAAGCCGGTCATTGCGGGCATCAATGGCGCAATTGCGGGCGTCGGCCTTTGCATCGCGCTCTATTGCGATCTCCGCTTCATGGCCGCTGGTGCGAAGCTCACCACGTCCTTCGCCCGGCGCGGCCTGATCGCAGAGCACGGTAGCGCCTGGATGTTGCGCCAGCTCATCGGACCGATGAATGCCGCTGACCTTCTTCTTTCGGGGCGCGTGGTCGAAGCTGCGGAAGCCGAGAGGCTCGGCCTGGTCAGAATGCTGCCCGCGGACACTTTCCGCGGGACCGTGCAACAGACGGCGTCGGATTTCGCCAATCTCTGCTCACCCCGGTCCATGCGCATCATCAAGCATCAGCTGACGGCAGCTCCCCGGCAAACCCTGGCCGAAGCCACGCAACTCGCCAACAGGGAGGTCGCGATCTGCCGTGGAACGAAAGATTTTAGGGAAGGCGTTGCCCATTTCGTCGAAAAGCGAGCGCCGCGCTTCACTGGCAAGTGAACGCGCTCAAGAGTGCTTCCACACTACTTGCCGTAGCGACTGATCAGCGCCGGCTGCGTGCTGCCCGCATTGACAACTCTTTGGCTGCAGAGACATCCGTCCTAATCCTCGTCACGGTCCACCGGACTTACCATGATCGCTTCAGCCTCTCAGCTTTTGTAGAACCTCTGGTACACTACCTGTTTCCGCAAAGCGGCGTTAGCTGCGTCCTCAGCACGCGCAGCACAATATATGTGCCTTTCAAATGTGTCCGGTGTCTTGCGGTCTTCGCCGTGTCCCGTTGCCGCTCATGAACCGATGGAAGCGCCGAGCCGCGCCCGAAAGCGAGCGCCCACAGGTCAGCAGGAGCAAAGTCAATAGAAACTAGTCTCAGGCCGCGTTGGCCAATCTGCATGGCGCTATGCGGTAGTGACGGCCTTGCAGTCGATGGCGGCTTGGATCTCGGCCTCGCTCAGGCCGGCCTGGCGCAGCACCTCGCGCGAATGCTCGCCAAGGTGCGGCGCGCCGCGGTGAATGCCGGCCGGGCTTTCCGAGAATTTCGTCGCCGGGCGCGCCTGCCGGATGCGTCCTTCGGTTGGGTGATCGATGTCTGCGAATAGCCCAACGGCGGCAAGATGCGGCTGCAGCCCGATATCAGTAAGCCGGGCGAAGGCGGTGTGCGGCACATCTAGCCGCAGCAGTAATTCCTCCCACTCCGCGGTGGTGAGGGTCGGGCCGATCTCACTCATGCGGTCATAGATCTTGTCGATGTTCTGGGAGCGTAGCACGGGATCGCGCACGTCAAGCTCATCGCTTAATTCAGGGCGGCCCACGGCCTCGAAAAAGGCGCACCAATTGTCCCCGGAGTAAGGCAGCATCGTCAGCCAGCCATCCTTCGTCTTTACGGGGCGCCGATTCTTCATTCGCTTGTAGCCGGTCGGGCCGATCGGCGGATCAAAGGCATGGCCGCCCAGCATCTCGATGCTGTTGAAGCCGGCGATGGTTTCCAGCATTGGCACTTCGACCATCTGGCCCCGCCCACTGCGCTCGCGCCGGAACAGAGCGGCAGAGACCGCGCTGACCATCGCCATCGCGCAGATCTTATCGCCGATCAGGCTTGGAACAAATTCAGGCTCCTCGTCCGATCCGATCGATGACGCAAGCCCTGAAGCCGCCTGGATTATTTCGTCGAAGGCGGGTCGCGCCGCCCACGGACCATCCTGGCCGAAGCCGGTGGCCGCAGCATAAATCAGCCGGGGATTGAGTCTCGCGCAGGCCTCGTAACCGAAGCCAAGGCGCGCCATCGCGGCCGGGCGCACATTGGTGACGAGCGCGTCGACGGTTGGGATCAGCTTCGCGAGCGCGGCCTTCCCCGCGGGCTTCTTCAGATCGAGAGAGAGGCTGCGCTTGTTACGGTTGACCGCCATGAACTGGCCGCTCATGCCGCGGTTACGAAATACACCCGTGTAGCGCCAGGTGTCGCCGGCGGGTGGTTCGACTTTGATGACATCGGCGCCCCAGTCGCCCAACATCTGCGTGGCATAGGGACCGAACAGTACGCTCGTCAGATCGAGAATGCGGATACCGCTGAGGGGACCTGTCATTTCTTCACTGGGGCTGGAGGAAGGGATCAATATGGGACGCAAGCGGGAAAAGGCTGGAGCACCCGCCCGCTTGTCATTGCGTCCGGACTATTCGCCAATCACATCGCCGAACAGCTCCCAAGATTTGCCGTTGAACCGCGCCATCTGCAACTGGCGGATCGGCGTGACCTGCTCGGCCGAGGTGTTGAGCTTGATGCCCGGTAGCAGCATCGGCAGCTCGACATCCTTGAACGACTGCGTTTGCTTTATCAGGTTCGCGCGCGTCAGATCGTTGCCGGCACGTAGTAGCACCAACTCCATGATCTGCGCCATCGTGTAGCCAGTGACGTTGAAGATGTCGGCAGGATCAGCTCCGGGATTGTACGTCTTCATCCACTCGCGCCAGGCCTTCATGCCGGCGTCATTCTCCCACCGCGGATCGCCGGGATCCTTCTGAAAGGCGCCGGTGACGATGCCGATGGAGTTCTCGAGCCCGGCCGGGACCAACACGGAGCCCACGGAATTGGACACGGCGGGAAGGATGATCTGCGGCTTCCAGCCGAGCTCCGCGATCTTCTTGATCGCTTGCGCCGCAAATTTCGGCGTGCACTCGTTGAAGACAACGTCGGCGCCGGCGGCCTTGAACTTGACTATCTGGGAGTCGACGGTCGGATCGGACGTCTCGTAGACCGCTTCCGAGACGATCTGGTTGACGTGCTCGCCCAGCCCTTCTTTGAAGCCCGCAAGATAGTCGCGCCCTGGATCCTCATTCGGCGTGATGACGGCGATTTTGGCGTCCGGCTTGTTCGCCAAAATCCACTTC
Organism: Bradyrhizobium genosp. SA-3; assembly: GCF_004212635.1. GTDB lineage: Bacteria > Pseudomonadota > Alphaproteobacteria > Rhizobiales > Xanthobacteraceae > Bradyrhizobium. The sequence goes on from NZ_PSRT01000014.1 coordinate 63,768, forward strand.
GCGTAGATCCGCCCCTCGGTCCTGTAGGTCGGCTGCGAACCGGTGGTCCAGGGGAAATGCCGCGGGTCATTCCAGCGGCTGGCACCGCTCGACGGAAACAGTTGCGGTATCTTCTTGGCATTGAGATACTTCTGCGCCGCGATGTTCGGACCGGTTCCGAGCATCGAGAACATCGCCAACACCTCGTCGCTCTCGACGAGACGCCGCACCTGCTCCACCGTCTTCGCCGGCGAATATGCATCGTCCATGCTGAGAAGCTCGACCTTGCGTCCGTTGATGCCGCCATTGTCATTGAGCATCTTGAAATAAGCGATCTCGGCGCGACCGATCGCGGAATAGGCCGAGGCCGGCCCCGAATAGGGCATTGTCTGGCCGAGCTTTATTGTCGTGTCTGTCGCACCCGTGTCGTAGTTTCCGGCGATTGCAGCCGAAGCGGCACAGAAGCTTGTGAATAAAGCGAAAGCGCCAAGGACGAATTGTCTTCTCTGCATTTTCAGATTCTCCTCCCGCCAAGACCATGGCCGCGAGTTCATGCGCCACTCGGCCTTGCGTCGTTTGTTCTTGCTTGACGTAAGCCGCAGTAATCTCGACATCGGCGGGTGAGATCATACTCGCGTTTTGCAGTTTGAGATGTACCGGAGATGTCAGACGCTTATGCGCAACTTGCAACCACTCTGTTTGCGGAAGGCATCGTTACAATTCGCCTCATGAAGCGTCGCTTAAGCGGACGGCATTTGCTTCGGACCGGCTTAGCTGAGGTGGCATGGACAATTCCGTGCTAATGACTGGACCGACCTTCAGGAGGGCATTAACTAGGCCCTGGTCATAGCGCCGCGACCAGATTTTCGATGGGTACAGACATGCTTAGGAGAAGAAAGAAAGCGTTGGCAGACGACCACATCACGGAAGCCACGAGCTACGGCCCGCCGGCAGCGGGATCGGTCAAGTCGGCTGGACGCGTGCTGCGAATTCTGGAGTTCTTCGATGAGATCCAGCGGGACGCGCGCGTTGCCGAAGTGGCCGAGCGGCTGGGATTTCCGCAATCGTCTACTTCGATCCTGCTCAACTGCCTCGTCGAACTCGGTTACATGGATTATCTGCAGGAGAGCCGAAGCTTCCTACCCTCGCCGCGCGTCACCCTGCTCGGGACCTGGCTCGACAAGGGCCCCGTCAGAAACGGCAGCCTGATGAGGATGCTTGAAGAGCTGTCCCAGAAGACGGGCGACACTGTCATCATCGCCGCGCGGAGCGGAATCTTTGCGCAATATATCCACGTTTTGCAGGCCCGGGCGACGATGCGCTTTCACGTTCCGCCCGGGTCCAGGCGGCTCGTGGTCTGGTCGGCCACCGGATTTTCGCTACTGACGGCCAGCAGCGACAAGGAGATTCGCAGCCTGTGCACGCGCACCAACGCGGAAGCTGCGCTCGACATACCGCGCATCGACATCAATCAGGTGCTCGAGAACGTCGAGCGCACACGCCGTGACGGGTTCTTCTTCTCGGCCGGCCTTGTCACCCCGGGCGCAGGGTCGATTGCCGTGCCGTTGCCCGAGGGCATCGATGGGCGGAACCGCGCGCTGGCTGTCGCGGTATCCGGTCCGCTCCAGGATATCACGCGGCGGCAGACGGAGATCGTCGCGCTGCTCAACGATGTCGTACAGCGCTATCTCCGCCCCACATCCTCGAGCTAGACGGCACCGACGATTGCCGGTCGGTCGACGAGCAGCGGCCAGAAGCCTTCACCGCCCTGCTCGCAGATCATCCGTCCGATTTTTTCCTGCCACCAGGGTTCCGCGCCCCATTCGTCGCGCCACGACCAGAGTCGGCGGGTCGCGTAGTGCAGCGGATGCTCCTGGGTAAATCCCATCGCGCCATGGACCTGATGGCAGAGGGCTGCGACCTGCCCGGCAGATTCGCCGCACCGGGATTTTGCAATCGCCACGGTCACCGCGTCGTCGCCCAATCTCGGCGATTCCGTCAGCGCATCGCCTGCCGCTGACGCGGCGGCAAAGTGGCCTGCCGCAATCGCAAGCATGTGCTGGATCGCCTGGAATTTCGCAATCGGGCGGCCAAACTGGACGCGCTCATTGGCATAGGACAGCGCATAGTCCATGCATCGCTCCATCCCGCCGATCATCTGCTGCACACGGATCGCCGCGCCGAACGGCATCAGGCCGTCTGCGCCGAGACAGGCGGGCGCCGGCAGGATATCGCTCGCGGCCAGTCGCACGCCGCCGAAGTCGACATCTTCGCGCGGCTCATAGGCGACGTTCCGGCGCGTCTTGTTCGAGCGCGCCTTGTCGGTCGGCACGCGACAGAGGAAGGCCTTGCCATTCGCGTCGCGTGCAAGGACCAGTGCAGTCGGCGCCTGCTTGCCCCAGGCGACATGCCGGGCGACGCCCTGCAAGGTCGCGCCGCCCGCGTCGTGAGATGCGAACGTGATGCGATCCTGCGGATTGACCGGCGCCGGCGTCACCGCGCCCGCGATGACTTCGCCACCCGCGTCGGTCCAGAGCGCGTTGGCGATCATGGTCTCCGCCAGCGGCAGCGGGACGGAATGAAATGCGGACCTGCGGATCATGTTTGCCGCAACGTCAGGCGCGAGCCCCGCGCCGCCCTTCAATTCGGTCACCAGCGCCAGCGGCAGGCCGGCGTCCTCCACGGCGCCCCAGAGCGCATCGGGCCATTGCCCGGCGTCGGCCGCGGAGAGAACCTTTTTGTCAATGTGTTGCACGAAGAGGCGATCGGCCTGTTCGAGCACAATGGCGGACATGTCTTCCATGGCGTCCTCCTTGTCAGCGCAGGCCAAGACCGCGGGCGATCATCCCGCGCAAAATTTCCGGCGTGCCGCCGCGAATGGTGAACGAGGGCGCGTGCAGCAGCACATGTGCCATCGCCTGCGAATATTCGTCGTCGTCATCGAGACTGGCCTCGATCGGCAACAGCTTCCGCACCATTTCCGGAACCTCCCGTTCGAACGCCGTGCCGACGTCCTTGACGAGAGCGGCCTCCGTGACCGGGCTTTCCCCGCGTTCCAGAAGCCCGGCGATCGACGACGACATCCGGCGCAACGTAGCGAAGTGAGCCGCGAGACGGCCGATCTCGACCGCCTGCCGCTCATTCGGCTGGCGCCCGATCTTGTCGACGAGCTCCACCAGCAGCCTGATGTCCGACATGAACCGGTCAGGGCCGGCGCGCTCGAAGGCCAACTCGCCCGTGACGCGCGTCCATCCTTCACCGGGCTTTCCGATCATCATGTCATCGGGAACGAAGCAGTTCTTGAAGAAGACCTCGTTGAACTCGTGCCCGCCCGACAGATTCATGATCGGCCTGATCTCGATGCCTTCCGAGCCCGCGTCCACGATAAACTGGGACAGGCCGGCGTGACGGTTCTCGCTCGGCGGCGCTGTACGGGCCAGCACGATCAGGTAGTGAACGCGATGCGCGTTCGAGGTCCAGATCTTGGTGCCGTTGATCACCCAGCCGCCTTCGACCTTGTCCGCCTTGGTGCGGGCCGCCGCGAGGTCGGAGCCGGAGTCGGGCTCGCTCATGCCGATGCCGAAATAGCATTCGCCCGCCGCGATCTTCGGCAGGATCAGCTGCCGCGCCCGCTCGCTGCCGTGCTTGAGGATCTGCGGGCCGGACTGCCGGTCCGCGATCCAGTGCGCGCCGCCCGGCGCTCCCGCCGCCAGCATCTCCTCGGTGACGACGAAGCGCTGCAGGTTGGAGTACTCGCCGCCGCCATATTGCTTCGGCCAGGTCATGCCGATGAAGCCCCCCTTGGCGGCGCGCTTGCTGAACTCCGGATCGAAGCTCGACCACGAGGTCCGGTGTGCCGCGTAGCGGCCCTTGTCGCGCTCCTCCTTCAGGAAGGCGCGGACCTTGCGCCGCATCTCGTCGGCCTCGGGCGGCAAGGTCAGGGATTCGAACCGGAATGCACGCATTCAAGCCTCCATCAATCAAACATCGTCGTTCGGCAGAATTCCAGGCATCACGCGCCCCGAAACACCGGCTTGCGCTTTTCGAGGAACGCCGTCACGGCCTCGTGCTGGTCTGCCGTATGCTGCACCAGGGCCTGCATGCTCGCCGCCATCTCCAGATGGGTGCCGAGATTGAACGCGCCGGAATCGCGCACCAGCTTCTTGCACGTGTGGATCGAGTGCGGCGGGTTCGACCGCGATCTGTTGGGCTATGACGGTCACGCGGCTGACCGACATGTCCTCGTTGATGCGGTGAAAATGACCGACAAGCGCCTCGACGATCGACGGCGACAGTGCGTTGCGCGTCTCCGGCTCGTTGAGGGCAACTGTAACCACCCGGCCATCTGTCCGACATGGCTTGTCTCATTTGCTCTTGCTGCTGACAGAAGCCGCTTTCGCGGCGTCCATGCCGATTTCCGCGAGAAGTTCGGCCGTGTGTTCGCCCAGCCGCGGCGCGTGGCGGCGGAGCCGGAACGGCGCCGAGCTGAAGGACACCGGCGCCCGGATGGATTTGTACGCGCCCTCCGACGGGTGTTTGGCCCGGCTGAACATCCCGACCGCCTTCATGTGCTCGTCGTCAGGGAGATCGGCGAGGCCGAGCACGGGCATGCAGGGAATGCTGACATCGTCGCAAAACGACACCCAGGCGGCCGTGGAGTGCCGGGGCGCCTCCTCCTCGATGATCTCGTAGAGCGTCTCTAGATGGGCCGCCCGCTCGACCAGTGGAAAGAAGCGGACGTCGGACTTCAGTTTGGGACGACCGACGAAGTCGAAGAAGTCGCGCCAGTTGCGATCCGAATAAGGAAGAATGCACATGTAGCCGTCACCGGTGCGAAACGGCTTCCGGCGCGGACTGACGACGCGACTATAGCCGGGATTGCCGAGCGACGGCTCGAAGGCGAAGCCCAGCAGATGCTCGATATAGGCGAACTCCGCCGTGGTCTCGAACATCGGCACCTCGACCGCCTGACCTCCGCCGCCGCGCTCGCGCTGGAACAGCGCCGCCATCACCGAATAGGCGATCGCCTGCCCGGAGAGCTTGTCGCACAACACCGTCGGCATGAAGGCCGGCTCACCGCGCGCGACCATGTGCAAGGCGGCGAGTCCCGAGCCGGCCTGGATGATATCGTCATAGGCGGCCTTGTCGCGGTAGGGCCCCTTCTCGCTGAATCCGTAAGCGCCGCAATAAATGATGTCGGGCTTGATGGAGCGGACCGCCTGATAGCCAAGCCCGAGCTTGTCGATGGCCTTGGGCCGCAGCGAGTGGACGAACACGTCGGCCGTCGCGATCAGCTTGCGCAGGGCCTCCATTCCCGACGGCTGCTTCAGGTCGAGCATGACGCTGCGCTTGTTGCGGTTGAGATGGAGGAAGCCACCGGCCATTCCTTCATGGCGATTGGGCCGGTAGGTCCGGAACGAGTCACCTTCCTCGCTCTCGATCTTGATCACGTCGGCGCCGAGATCGGCCATGATGTGGGTCGCAAACGGTCCCATGATCACATTGGTCAGATCGATCACGCGAATTCCGCCCAACGGGCCGTCTGCAGGGGTCGTGTCCATCCCGAAGCTCTCTCGTTCATTGGCCGCCGCGGCGGGCGCGTGCCGCGCGGACGTCCAACTTCTACGTGATTGCATTTCGATCAATACGGTTCGGCACGATCGCGCCAATTATCACATATGCGATTGATTACGACCCTCCGCTCTCTTGCTGGCGGGAATGCGATCAAACATAGTTCCGCCCAACCACAAAAAGACTTGGGAGAAAACAATGAAATCGACGAGCCGTGCCGACTTGCGGGCGTGATCGCGGGGGCGCTTGCACTGGCCGGCCTTGCAGCGCCCGCCGCAGCCGCCGAGAAGTGGGACCTTTACATCTACAATCCCGTGGCGACCGTGGCAGCTGCCAAGGGCATGAGTGCCGTCGCCGAGCAGATCGAAAAGGACACCGGTGGCGAGCTGTCGGTCAGGCTGCACCTCGGGGGATCGCTTCCGATCAACACCACTACCATCACGCAGGCCGTCAGCGACGACGTCGTTCAGATGGGCGACGACGGATATTTTCTCGGCAACGTGCCGATTGGCGGCGTCCTGCGACTACCGATGCTGATCCGCTCTCTCGATGAATACAAGAAGGCGGCGGACATCATGGCGCCGTACCTGGAAAAGGCCTTCGAAAAGAAGGGCGTCCTGGTACTCGGCCAATACCTCTATCCTTACCAGGTCGCATTCTCGAGCAAGAAGCTGACTTCGCTGGCCGACGTCAAGGGCCAGAAGATCCGCGTGACGTCGCCCGAGCAAGGTGAGTTCATCAAGCGGCTCGGCGGCGTGCCGGTCACGCTCGGCGCCCCAGAAGTCCCCTCCGCGCTCGACCGCAGCATTGTCGATGGCGTCCTCACCGCCAACACCGGCGGCGGAAATACCTGGAAGGACTTGCTCAAGTTCAATTACCGGCTCGGCATCAACTATTTCAACTCCGTCGTCATCGTGAACAAGGAGCGCTTCAACAAGCTATCGCCGGAGGTCCAGGCCAAGGTCCGTAAGGCCGTCGCCGACAACATGCCGCTGATCACCAAGGCCATGGCAGATGAAGAAGACAACCTCAGCAAGAAATTTGCCGAAGGCGGCATGACGGTGACAGAGCCGCAGCCCGGCGATCTCGACGTCGGCACCAAGGCGATCTCGGCCTATTGGGACGAATGGGCGAAATCGAAGGGGCCGGACGCTGCCGCCGCGCTCAAGCAGGTTCGTGCGGCGCTTGGCCGGTGATCAATCATGGCCAACATCGAGATCAAGGAGGTGGCGCCTGACGGCGCCGTCCACCTCATCGACAACGTCTCGTCGGGCCCCGGTCCGGTCGAGAACGCCTCGGAAGCGCTCTGCGCGATTCTCCTGATCGCGATGATCATCCTGATCGGGGCCGAGGCGATCGCGCGCAATGTGTTCGCGACGTCGCTTCAGATTACCGACGAAATCGGAGGTTATCTGCTGGTGGCGACGACCTTCCTGAGCATGTCGGTCGCGGAGGCCCATGGCGCGTTTCACCGGGTCGAATTGGTCCAGGCGCGTCTCGGACAATCCGCCCGGCTGGCGTCGCAGATCATCTTCGATCTGATGTCGCTCGTCGCCTCCGCATTCATCACCTGGCAACTGACGCGCCTGGTCATGAACTCATGGCGCTCGGAGGACGTAGCGCCGACGCCGCTACAGACGCCGCTCTGGATACCACAAGCCGCCATGGCGATCGGCATGTTCCTGCTCTGCCTTGCCCTCGTCCGCACCATCCTGACCAAAGTCCGCCGGCTTCGCGGGAGTGTGCAGCCATGACCCCGGGTGTGGAACTGATTTTCGTCCTTGCGGTCTTCGTCGGCCTGCTTTGCGTGGGCATGACGATCCCGTTTGCGATCACCGTACCGTCCGTCCTCTATCTGCTCCTGCACGCAGGGCTGCCCGGATTGAAGGGCATCGGCCTCGTCAGTTGGGGCAGCATGGACAGCTTTACGCTGAGTGCGATCCCGCTGTTCATATTGATGGCCGAAATCCTCCAAGAGAGCCGTTTGAGCTTGCGGGTCTATCATGGCCTGTCCAAGCTGGTATCCTGGATTCCCGGCGGCCTGCTGCAAACCAACATCGCCGGCTGCGCCATCTTCGCCGCCATCAGCGGCTCGAGCGTGGTCACCGCCGCGTCGATTGGGCGCGTCGCGCTTCCTGAATTGCAAAAACGCAAGTACAGTCCGCGCCTGTCCGCTGGCTCGCTGGCGGCGGGAGGCACGCTCGGCATCCTGATTCCGCCGAGCATCGCGATGATCGTCTACGGCACCTTCACCGAGACTTCCGTCGCAAAACTGTTCATGGCCGGCATCATGCCCGGCCTGCTGCTGACCGCGATGTTCATGGCATATGTCGCGGTGCATGCCTGGTTCAGGGCCGGGTCCGCTCCAATCGAAGCCGGCGCCCGGTCGGTTCGCGAACTCGTCGCAGCCCTGCTCGACGTTATCCCCTTCATGGCCTTGATCGGCGGGACCATCGGCAGCATCTATTCGGGCCTGGTGACGCCAACCGAGGCCGCGGCCGTCGGCTGCGTGCTGGCCATGATCATTGCGGTGTTCTGGGGCGAATTCAGTGTCGCAATTCTGTGGCACGCGTTGCAAACCACCGTGCGCGTCTGCGGCAACATCCTGTTCATCGTTTATGCCGCCTTCCTGTTCTCCTACGCGATCAGCTATGCCGGCGTCGGCGAGCAGATCACGCAGTTCCTGGTCAATCTGAAGCTCTCCAAGCTGGAATTCTTCTTCGCATTGTTCGTTCTCTACACCGTGCTGGGCTGCCTGGTCGAAAGCCTCGGCATGATCGTGGTGACGGTGCCGCTGCTCTATCCGGTTCTCGTTCAATACGGCATCGATCCGATCTGGTTCGGCGTCATCCTGGTGCTCTTCATCGAGATGGGCCAGATCTCGCCTCCGATCGGCATCAACCTGTTCGTGATCCAGAGCATCTGGACCGGTAGGCTGAGCGACGTCGTCGCGGGCACAGTCCCGTTCCACCTGATCATGTTCGTGCTGCTCGGCCTGCTCGTGATCTTCCCCGAAATCGCGATGTGGCTGCCGTCGCAAGTCACTGCCGTGCCTTGAGCGAGATGCCCTGATGTATGCACCACCCGAAGAGATCAAGACCGAGGTCTTCGCCCGACTGCCGGACAAGTTCCGCCGCAAGGACCCCGACAATGCCTGGTCGCTGGTGAACCGCCGAGGACTGGCCGCGGATTCCTTCATCGAAGGCCCATCGTTCGACCGCGACGGCAATCTCTATATCGTCGACATTCCTTATGGACGGATCTTCCGGATCTCGCCGGCGGGAGAGTTCACGCTGGTCGCCGAATATGACGGCGAACCGAACGGGTTGAAGATCGCGCGCGAGGGGCGGATCGTCATCACGGACTATCGCCACGGCCTCATGACGCTCGACCCGGCCAGCGGCAAGGTCAGCTCCCTGCTGGAGCGGCGCTGGTCCGAGCGCTTCAAGGGCGTCAACGACTTGGTCTTTGCCGGCAACGGCGACATCTATTTCACCGACCAGGGTCAGACTGGGATGCATGACCCGACGGGCCGGGTCTATCGGTTGCGCGTGGACGGAGCCCTCGACCAGATCGTCAACACCGTCCCCAGTCCGAACGGCCTCGTGCTGAACGGCAGCGAGCACATCCTTTACGTGGCCGCCACCCGGGGCAATGCAATCTGGCGGATACCGCTGATGCCTGACGGCACCGCATCGAAGGTCGGGATCTTCATCCAGCTGTCCGGGAGCCTGGGCGGACCGGACGGACTTGCGATGGATGAGCAGGACAACCTTGCGATCGCTCACGCGGGCCTCGGCACTGTCTGGATCTTCAGCCGCCTTGGCGAGCCGCTGTATCGGGTTCGATCCTGCCAAGGCCTCGCCACCACCAACCTGGCCTATGGCGGCGCCGACAACAGGAATCTCTACATCACAGAATCCGAGACCGGCTGCGTGCTGGTCGCGCGACTTCCCGTTGCTGGACGGGCCATGGCATCGCATCGATAGTGGCGGACTAGCTTGGCAAGATTAGAGACCCCGCAGCCCGAATATGTTTGCTACGAAGAATGAAAGGACAGCCTTCATGTTGAGGAAGGTTCGAACAATCATATTGATGCTCGTCCTGACGGCCTCGGGGGCGGCGATGGCCGCGTGGCCCGAGGACAAGCCGATCGAGGTTGTCGTTGGCTTCGCCGCGGGCGGCGGGACCGACGTCATGGCTCGCAAGCTGCTTCCCTTCGTCGAGAAGCGGCTCGGCGGAAACGCGCGGTTTGTCGTCGTCAACAAGCCCGGCGCCGGCGGCGAGATCGCGTTCACCGCGATCGCACGCGCTGCTCCCGACGCCTATTCGATGGGCGTGGTCAACGTGCCCGGCTACAACTTTCTGCCGATGACGCGGAAGACCCAGTACACCATGGACGAGATCCGTCTGGTCGCACGCGTGGTCGACGATCCCGGCGTGATCGTCGTTCGCAACGATAGCCCGTTCACGACGCTCGCTAGCGTTCTCGACGCGCTACGCAAGAAGCCCGGTTCGATCACGTTCGGACATAACGGAGCCGGCACCAACGGCCACCTGGCCATCCGCATGCTCGCGAAGGCTGCCGGCGTCGAGCCAAACGAGATTTCCTATCGCGGAACGGCAGCTCAGAGGACCGACGTCCTCGGGGGTCATCTCGATATCGGAATGGTGAGCCTGAGCGAGGTGCCCGAATTGCACGGTACGAACAAGGGCGAACTCCGGGCCATCGCAATCCTCTCGAAGGCTCGTTCCCCGTCCCTGCCCGGCGTACCCACCGCCGAGGAAGCCGGCGTTCCCGTCATCATGACCGCGGAGCGCGGCTTTGCCCTGCCGAAGGGTGCACCCGACGACGTCGCGAAGAAGCTCCAATCTGCAATCGCTGAGAGCCTCAGGGATCCCGACTACATCAAGAGTTCGCCTGGTGATGCTCCGGTGCTCGCCTTCATGCCCGGAGCCGAATGGCAGAAGCGCCTTGACGCGATGACGAAGACCTTGCAGCCGCTTGCCGGCGAGTTGACCGAGTCGAAATAGCTCAGTCGTCGGAGCGAGCCAGGCACACCGATCCGTCACGGATTAGAAGGCATGCCCGGCGCTCGCGAGGAATCTTCCGACGAGTATAGGCGATCCAGTTTGCATGCTGAGCGGCAAGTATTGACGCCCCTGTCCTTTTTGCGCGCTCAACTGCGCTGACGCACTCTATGTCAAGCGTGCCGTTGTGGCCGCTCTCAGAAAGGCTAAACCACTTCGGTTACAGGATCCTCATTACACGAGGGCCTCCCAAGACTACGACAAACTACGCAATAGCTGCCCGCAGCACTACTCCCACTCAATCGTCCCGGGCGGCTTGCTCGTCACATCATACACCACCCGGTTCACGCCCTTCACCTCGTTGATGATGCGCGTGGCGGTCTCGCCTAAGAACTTCATGTCGAACTGGTAGAAGTCCGCGGTCATGCCGTCGGTGGAGGTGACGGCGCGCAGGCCGACCACATAGTCGTAGGTGCGGCCGTCGCCCATGACGCCGACGGTTTTCACGGGGAGCAGCACGGCAAAAGCCTGCCAGATCTCGTCGTAGAGGCCGTGCTTGCGGATCTGGTCGATATAGACGGCATCGGCCTTGCGCAGGATGTCGAGCTTGTCCCTGGTGATCTCACCGGGGCAGCGGATGGCGAGGCCGGGGCCCGGGAACGGGTGGCGGCCGACGAAGATTTCGGGAAGGCCGAGTTCGCGCCCGAGCTTGCGCACCTCGTCCTTGAACAGCTCGCGCAGGGGCTCGACGAGCTTCATGTTCATGCGCTCAGGCAGACCGCCGACATTGTGGTGCGACTTGATCGTCACCGAGGGGCCGCCGGTGAAGGAGACGCTCTCGATCACGTCAGGATAGAGCGTGCCTTGCGCCAGGAAGTCGGCGCCGCCGATCTTCTTGGCCTCCTGCTCGAACACCTCGATGAAAAGGCGGCCGATGGTCTTGCGCTTCACCTCCGGGTCGGTGACGCCTTCGAGCTCGCCGAGGAATTGCTTGGAGGCATCCACGTGCACGAGCGGGATGTTGTAGTGGTGGCGGAACAGGTCGACGACGGTCTTGGCTTCGTCGAGGCGGAGCAGGCCATGATCGACGAAGACGCAGGTGAGCTGGTCGCCGATGGCCTCATGGATCAGCACGGCCGCGACCGCTGAATCGACGCCGCCGGAAAGGCCGCAGATCACCTTGCCCTTGCCGACTTGGCTGCGGATCTTCTGGATCTCCTCCTCGCGGAAGGCGCGCATGGTCCAGTCGCCGGTGAGGCCGGCGATCTTCCGCACGAAATTGCGGATCAGTTTGGCGCCGTCGGGCGTGTGCACCACTTCGGGGTGGAACATCAGGCCGTAATATTTGCGCGTCTCATCCTGGATGACCGCGAAGGGCGCGTTCGGCGAGGTGCCGGCGACGGAGAAGCCCGGCGGCATCTTGGTGATGCGGTCGCCATGGCTCATCCAGACCTGGTGTTTGCCGCCTGATGACCAGATGTCCTCGAACAGCTGGCTCTTGGCCTTGACCTCGACATCGGCGCGGCCGAATTCGCGGTGATGGCCGCCTTCGACCTCGCCGCCCAGCTGGGCCGCCATGGTCATCTGGCCGTAGCAGATGCCCATCACCGGCACGCCGGAATCGAAGATCGCCTGCGGGGCGCGGGGCGAGCCGGCCTCATGCACCGATTCCGGGCCGCCGGAGAGGATCACCGCTTTCGGCTTCATCTCGTCGAAGGCGGCTTCGGCCTTGTTGAACGGGACGATCTCGCAATAGACGCCGTCCTCGCGCACGCGACGCGCAATCAGCTGCGTCACCTGGCTGCCGAAGTCGACGATGAGAATCTTGTCGTGCGCCGAGGCCACCGAGGGCGTCGACGCGGAGCGGTCGTTCTGTGCTGCTGTCATGGCCAGCAGATACGCGACGCGCGGGCGGGCCGCAACCGCGGTGGCGGCGCGCCCACATGCTTTCTTTGGGCATGGACAAACCGCTATAGGTAAGTATTATTGACCTAATTGGTCCGCTTCTCAAACTGAGGGCCGATGAGGGAGAACGCCATGTCACAGCATCATCAGCCATCAACGCTCGCGGCGCTCGGCCGCACCTGGGTCGAGGCCTGGAACGCGCGCGACCTCGAACGCGTGCTCAGGCTCTATGACGAGGAGGCCGTGATGACGTCGGACCGCATCCCCGTGATGGGGTTCGATGCCAGCGGCACCGTGCGCGGCAAGGACGCGCTTCGCGCCTATTGGGGCAAGGCGCTGGGGCTGCTGCCAGAGCTGCATTTCTCGCTGATCGATGTGTTCGTCAGCCCCGACAGTGTCGTGGTGTTCTACGCGAACGAGCGTGGGAAGAAGATCTGCGAGTATTTGCGGGTGAATGCGGCGGGGCTGATCGTGCAGGGCTCGGCCAATCATCTGGTGCAGTGACGCCCCACCCACCGCCGTCATTCCCCGCGAAAGCGGGGAATCCAGTACGCCGCGGCCTCTCCCGTGTTACGGCACGGCCTCTGGAATACTGGATCGCCCGCCTTCGCGGGCGATGACAGCGAGATTGAGGCGCGAGCGTTCCCCAAACTCGTCATTGCGAGGAGCTCTTGCGACGAAGCAATCCAGACTGCCGCCGCGGATGCATTTCTGGATTGCTGCGCTTCGCTCGCAATGACGGAGACTGCGGCGACGGCGTGCGATAACAGAGCCCCGCCGGCCCAGAGACAGGATCCGAAACCATGAAACTCCCGACCTCCCCCTTCACCGTCACCGACTGGAGCAAGGTTGCGCCCACCGCGCATCCCGGCGAGACCGGCCAGGCGCTCTGGCGCACGCTCAACATCGGCGATCTCCGGGTGCGGATGGTGGAGTATTCGCCGGGCTATCTCGCCGATCATTGGTGCGATCGCGGTCACGTGCTCTACGTGCTGAAGGGCGAGCTCGACACCGAGCTGCGCGACGGGCGCAAATTCAAGCTGACGGCCGGGATGAGCTACCAGGTTTCGGATTTCGGCGACGCTGCGCACCGGTCCTCGACGGCGGTGGGCGCGACGCTCTTCATCGTCGACTGAGACGCGCGAGCGCGGTGAATTTGCACCGCAAAATAGCAAACCCGCGCGATATCCCGATCCACGGGTGGTGCCTTGAAGTAGCCCCAAATCCTCGCTATATTGTGATCATCGATACTTGGCCGAACGACTGGGCCGCTTCGCTTCGTTGCTGACGGGCGCGCACGCTTCAGATGAATTCTCCAAACATCGACTCATCAGGACTATGGGCGCAATGCTGCGTACCGGTCTGCGTGCGTATCCTCTCTAACTAAAGGAAATTCCCATGGCTATGGGCACCGTGAAGTGGTTCAACACCCAAAAGGGTTATGGTTTCATCCAGCCGGACGACGGCCAGAAGGACGTGTTCGTGCACATCAGCGCCGTCGAGCGCGCTGGCCTCTCCTCCCTCAACGAGGGTCAGAAGGTCTCGTTCGACATCGTCGCCGATCGTCGCAGCGGCAAGTCCTCGGCTGACAATCTCCGCGTCGGCTAATTGCCCGCGCACCAGCGCTTCTGACCACGGACGTACCGGCAGAAGCGCTTAGCGAATACAGGCCCCGCGACCGGGAACGGTTCGCGGGGCTTTTGTTTTGGGTGGAACTGTGCCGCGTCAGCGGCGGTGCGGTAGGGTGGGCAAAGCGAAGCGTGCCCACCATTGGCGCGACACTGCGGGAAAATGGTGGGCACGGCGCGCGAAGGGCGCGCCTTTGCCCACCCTACGAGAGCTACGCTTTCCGCAGCACCGAGACGAAGAACCCGTCCGTCCCGGTCCGCCGCGGCGTCATCAGCCAGCCCTCCGGCGACTGCAGCGCGGCCTCACCAAAAGCTTCCGCCTTGTCCCAGAGCACGCTAGCGGTCTGCCCCAGTGGCACCACCGCAAACTCGGGATGGCGGGCGACGAACGCTCTCACCTGGTCGCCGTTCTCCTCCGACAGCACCGAGCAGGTGATGTAGGCGATGCGGCCGCCCGGCTTCACCAGCGGAACCGCGCGCTCCAGCACCTCGGCCTGGTCGCGCAGGCGGATTTCCAGCGCACCCGGCCGCATGCGCCATTTGGCGTCGGGGTTGCGGCGCCAGGTACCGGTTCCCGTGCAAGGCGCGTCGATCACGACCAGATCAGCCGACGCACGAATATCGGCAAGTGGATCGGCCTCACCCTTGGGCGTGCGGACATCGGCATTGTGGACGCCGGCGCGCGATAGGCGCTCGTGGATCGGGGCGAGCTGGCGCTTGTCACGGTCGGTGGCGATCAGCCGGCCCTTGCCCTGCATCAGGGCGGCGAGCGCCAGCGTCTTGCCGCCGGCGCCGGCGCAGAGGTCGATCACCTGCTCGCCGGGTTTTGCCGCGGTGAATTGGGCTGCAAGCTGCGATCCCTCATCCTGAACTTCAATGGCGCCCTTGATGAAATCCTCCTCGGCCTGAATGCCGGGATTGCGCGCATCGGCCGAAAGCTCGATGCGCAGGCCCGTTGCGGACCAAGGCGTCGGTTTCGCATGAAGATGAGCAAGCGCGCGCAGCACCTTGTCCCGATTGGATTTTAGCGTGTTGACGCGCAGGTCGAGCGGGGCCCGGCTCGCCATCGCCGCGGCCTCGGCGGCGCGGTCCTCGCCGAACACTTTTGCAAAGTGCGGATCGAGCCAGTCCGGATAGTCGCCGGCGACTGCAGCCGGGGCACCACTCAGCGACCGCGAGGCGAGCGCGGCCTGCTCGGCCTCCGTCAGTGGCGCGGGGGCAAACCGGCTGCCGTCGAACATCGCGGCCATGGTGGCCGTGTCCATGTTGCGCTCGAGGCGTAGCATGCCGATCAGCCGCGCCCGCGCGGTATCGGCATCCATCAGGAACGCGCTCGAGGCGTAGCGGCGCAGCACGTCCCAGACGAGGCCGGCGATGGCGGCACGGTCGCCGGAACCGGCAAAGCGGTGCGCGGTGCCCCACTCCTTCAGCGCCTTGGCCGCGGGCACGCGGTCTCTCTCGATGGTGTCGATCAGTTCGATGGCTGCGGACAGCCGGGCAGCGGGCGTCATTTCAAATCTTTCAGATGAGAATCTTCTGTTTTGCGCATGATGCGCCAATGCAAGCGTCAGATCAGCAGGAGCAGCTTCAGCGCGAAGTAGGCCCACATCGCCAGCAGCACCAGCGCACTGGCGAGCCAGACCGTCGAGCGCCGACCGAGATCGTTCGAGGAGACGAACACGCCGGCATGGACAAAGCGCGTCGCCACGAACACCCAGGACATCAGCACGATGAAGAGATCGGCCCGGCGCAGCGGCAATGCCAGCGCGATCAGGACGTAGAACAGCACCGGCAGCTCGAACTGGTTGCGGTAGCAATTGGCGATTTGTGTGGCGCCCTTGGGCCAGTTCGGCTCGCCCAGGGCGATGTCGCGGATCTGGGTCTCGCCCGAGACCAGCGTCTTGCGGCGCGCCACCACCATGCCGATCAAGAGCGCGAACGTGAGAGCGACCTGCACGAAGACCGGCAGCAGGACCATTTGAACGGACATCGGAACTTTCCCGGGAGGCGAATTGCCGCCGATCGTCAATAGCCGCGTCTCTTGGCGCTGACAATGAACGACTTGAACCGGCGTTCCCGCCCTCGCGACCAAATGTCGATAGTTAAAGCGATTTCGGCCCCCAGGGCCTGAGGCGAGAGACCGCCATGAATATCCTGTCCAGCCTTTTCGCCCAATCGGCCGACGGGCGGCACGGCATTCTGATGTCGGCGCTGGCCGGGATTGCTGCCGCGCTCGCGGTGGCGCTGGCGATGACGGTCTATTTCCGCCTGAGCTACCGGACCTGGCGCGACGTCGTCAGGCATGGCCTTGCGGCGCTCACCGCGATCGTCCTGTTAGCCTTTGCCGCCTACGACATGCGCCACGCGGCCCTCGCCTATCTCGGCCTCAACCCGTCCAAGCCTGCGGTCGAGTTCGAGATCCGCATGCCCAGGGAGATGCTGGCGGCGGTCACCGACACCCAGATCGAGCTGCACACCGACCGCAACCAGACGCTGGCGCTGGTCGATGGCGTGCGTGACTTCTCCGACGGGCGCGCAACGCTGCGCGGTGCTGTGGCGCTCAACCACCGCACCGCCGACCGCGTGCTGGTGGTGAGCCTGCCCGGAAAGGGCACGTTCGAATTCCGCCTCCGTCTGCCCGCCGAGCCGCATCGCTCGGAGCAGTTCGGCCCCTGGCACCTCGCCGACCGCATCGCCTCGCCGCTGGCCGGCCCCGTCGCCCCGCAGGACGGCTACACGATCCGCTATCGTGTGCTTTAAACTTTGTTCGTTGCGATCCATGCCCGCGCCGTCATCGTTCCGACGCGCGACGACGGGTATGATGATCGCATGTCCGAGTTTCGCCTCACGCAGATTTCCGACACCCATCTCGGCCGGCGCTTTCCCGGCCTGATCACCAATTTCCAGCGCGTCAGCGAACACATCGACGCCAACCGGCCCGACCTCGTCGTCAATACCGGCGATGTCTCGTTCGACGGCCCCACCAGCCGGGACGACGTCGCATTCGCCAAAAGCCTGCACGACGCCCTGCCCGTCGCCTGCCGCTACCTCCCAGGCAATCACGACATCGGCGACAATCCGACCATGGTCGGACCGGCGCCGAAGCCGCCGGTCAGCGAGACACACCGCCGGCGGTTCTGCGACATCATCGGCGAGGACCATTGGGCCTTCGAGGCCGCGGGCTGGCGCTTCATCGGCCTCAATTCCCTTGTCATGAATTCGGGGCTCGCCTTCGAGGCCGAGCAGTTCGACTGGCTGGCACGGGAGCTCGCGCGCACCGCCGGGAAGCCGGTCGCGCTGTTCCTGCACAAGCCGATGTTTCTCAACCTGCCCGACGATGCCGAGACGCCGGAGACCGCGATCCGCTACGTGCCGCAGCCGGCCCGGGCGCGGCTGATCGAGATGTTTGCGCATGTTGATCTGCGCCTCATCGCCAGCGGCCATGTGCATCAGCGGCGCGACTTCACCTATCGCCACACCCGCCATGTCTGGGCGCCGTCGGCCGGCTTCGTCATCAACGACACGCGCCAGGACCGCATTGCGATCAAGGAAGTCGGGCTGGTCGAGTACCGTTTCCAGCCTGACAGGCTCGAGGTTCGCCACGTCAGGGCCGCAGGCCAGATCGATGTCGATATCGAGGAGCTCTTCGCCCAGATGGGCGGCGAGCATTAGCGCGAACTTGTCGGTTCAGGCGACGCTCTTGAGGTCCTGCTGGATCGCAGCCAGCAGGGATTGCAGCGCCGCACTGTTCACCGGCTTGGTCTCGTCGATCGCGGGCTGGACCATGGTTGGCTGCGCAGCCTTGACCGGACGCTTCGGGAATGGCGGCGGTGGCGTCGGCATCGAGGAACGAACGAAATCGCCCTCCTCGTCGACATGTACGAACTTGCCGTGGATGACGTCGTCGCGCCGACCCATGACGAACATGGTTGCCCAATAGCCGGCCGCCAGCACGATGACGCAGAAAACACTGATCTCTAACATCGCAACACCTAAAATATGCGCGATGATTCAATGCCTTCGTTAGCGCGTCAATGAACGGGCGGTCACACAAGCGGCTTTTGCCGCAAGGTGTGACCATTTGGTGACTCTTTCTTAACTATCCCCGTCCGGCAGTGTGAGGCGGCGCAACTAGGCCTTATCCGGCCCCACCCGCACCAGCTGCTTGCCGAAATTGGCACCCTTCAGGAGGCCCATGAAGGCGCCGGGCGCGCTCTCCAGGCCCTCGGTGACAAACTCCTTGTATTTCACCTTGCCGTCGCGAACCCAGGCCGACATGTCGCGCAGGAAGTCGCCGTGGCGGGCGGCGAAGTCGGAGACGATGAAGCCGCGGAAGGTCAGCCGCTTGGTCAGGGTCGCGCGCATCATGCTGGCCGCCCATTTCGGCGGCTTGGCCTCGGTGTCGTTGTAGTGCGCGATCAGGCCGCAGACCGGCACGCGCGCGAACGGATTGAGCAGCGGGAACACCGCCTCGAACACCGCGCCGCCGACATTCTCGAAATAGACGTCGATGCCCTTCGGGCAGACCTCTTTCAGCTTGGCCGCGAGATCGGGGTTGCGGTGATCGATGCAGGCATCGAAGCCAAGCTCCTTGACGACGTAATCGCACTTGTCCTTGCCACCGGCGATGCCGACCGCGCGTGCGCCCTTGATCTTCGCGATCTGGCCGACGGCCGAGCCGACCGCACCGGAGGCGCCGGCAACGACGACGGTCTCGCCGGCTTGCGGCTTGCCGATGTCGAGCAGGCCCGTGTACGCCGTCATGCCGGGCATGCCGAGCACGCCGATCGAGGTCGAGATCGGCCCGAGCTTCGGATCGACCTTGATCAGGCCCTTGCCGTTCGAGATGGCGTGGGTCTGCCAGCCGGAGCGGATGCGCACGATGTCGCCTACCGCGAAATCAGGATTGTTGGAGGCCGCGACCTCGCTGACCGCCTCGCCTTCCATCACGCCGCCGATCGGCACCGGTGCGGCGTAGGACGGCCCCTCGCTCATGCGCCCGCGCATATAGGGATCGAGCGACAGCCAGATCGTGCGCAGCAGGACCTCGCCCGGCCCGGGCGTCGGCACCGCGAGTTCCTCCAGGCGAAAATCGGACGGCTTGGGTTCGCCGACGGGACGCGCGGCGAGAACGATGCGTTTGCCTTGGGACATGATGGCTTCCTCCGAAGTTTCTTCGTCAGCGCGAGCGAAGCGGAGGCAGTGGAGCGCGTCAATACAAAAGCGGTAGAGGCGGGACGTTACGCCATGCGCGTCTCTCGTGTCCCGGACGCGCTGCAGCGCTCTTGCGCTGCTGCGCAGAGCCGGGACCCAGATGGCCACATGCGATCAGGCGGAAAGATGGGCCCCGGCTCTGCAGCGCACCGCTGAAGAAGCGCTGCGCTGCGTCCGGGGCACGAGACCTGAAACTCTAACCCCCGCCCGGATAGTTCGGGGCTTCGCGCGTGATGGTGACGTCGTGGACGTGGCTTTCGCGCAGGCCCGCGCCGGTGATGCGGACGAACTGGGCCTTCTGGTGCAGATCCTTCATGTCGCGCGCGCCGACATAGCCCATCGCGGCGCGCAAGCCGCCGGCGAGCTGGTGCATGACGTTGCCGACCGCGCCCTTGTACGGCACCTGGCCCTCGATGCCCTCAGGCACGAGCTTGAGCGCGTCCTTGATGTCCTGCTGGAAGTAACGATCGGCCGAGCCGCGCGCCATCGCGCCGACCGAGCCCATGCCGCGATAGGCCTTGTAGGAGCGGCCCTGCCACAAAAACACTTCGCCCGGCGTCTCGTCGGTGCCGGCCAGCAGCGAGCCGACCATGGCGATATCGGCGCCGGCGGCGAGCGCCTTGGCGAGATCGCCGGAGAACTTGATGCCGCCGTCGGCGATGACGGGAATGTCGGACTTCTTCGCAGCTTCCACCGCATCCATGATCGCGGTGAGCTGCGGCACGCCGACGCCGGCGACGATGCGGGTGGTGCAGATCGAGCCCGGGCCGATGCCGACCTTGATGCAATCCGCACCGGCGTCGATCAGTGCCTGCGCGCCTTCGGTGGTGGCAACGTTGCCGGCAACGACCTGCACGGAATTGGAGAGACGCTTGATGCGATTCACGGCGTGCAGCACGTGGCGGGAATGGCCGTGCGCGGTGTCGACGACGACGAGGTCGACGCCGGCATCGATCAGCCGCTCGGTACGCTCGAAACCGGTGTCGCCGACCGTGGTGGCGGCAGCAACGCGCAGGCGGCCCTGCGCATCCTTGCAGGCGAGCGGATGGGCGACCGCCTTCTCCATGTCCTTCACCGTGATGAGGCCGACGCAGCGATATTGCTCGTCGACCACGAGCAGCTTCTCGATGCGATGCTGATGCAGCATCCGCCGCGCCTCGTCCTGGCTGACGTTCTCACGCACCGTGACGAGATTTTCGTGCGTCATCAGCTCGGAGATTTTCTGCTGCCGGTTCGTCGCAAACCGCACGTCGCGGTTAGTGAGGATGCCGACCAGCTTGCCGGGCGTGGACTTGCCGGCACCTGTGACGACGGGAATGCCGGATATGCCGTGATCGCTCATCAGCTTGAGCGCGTCGTCGAGCGTGGCCTCGGGGCTGATGGTGAGCGGGTTCACCACCATGCCCGACTCGTAGCGCTTGACCTGCCGCACCTGGGCGGCCTGCCCTTCGGGATCGAAATTGCGGTGGATGACGCCGAGGCCACCGGCCTGCGCCATGGCGATCGCCATGCGCGCCTCGGTGACAGTGTCCATGGCGGAGGCCATGATCGGAATGTTGAGCGGAATGGCGCGGGTGACGCGGGACCGGATGTCGACCTCGCCCGGCATAACCTCGGACAGGCCCGGCTTCAGCAGCACGTCGTCGAACGTGAAGGCTTCGCGAATGCCTTGAAGTTGCACCGTGGCCATCTGCCAACTCCTTCCTGCGGCCCTGCCGCAAATGCTTATGGATGAGCGCCGCCCTTGGCGTACCTTGCGGCAACGCCGGAGAATCGGAGCCCATCGGTGGGGTTGACGCGGGTCGATAGCACGGCTGCGTGACGAATCAAAGCAATTCGGACCGCCGGCCAGCCATGCACAGGCTTTTTGGGCAAATTCGGCTGGGACAGCCCGGCGGCGCCCCCACCCATCGTCATTCCGGGGCGCGACGAAGTCGCGAGCCCGGAATCCATTCCCCAGCGATCCCTGCGGCCCACTGGATTCCGGGCTCGCGCCAAGCGGCGCGCCCCGGAATGACGAGGGAGAGGGTCACACCGTTGTTACGCGGGACTTAGGTGCTATGCGTTGATCCGCAATGGTCCCCGGCAGGAGGCGGTGATAAGCCGCAAGTCCGCCCCTCCTTCCGATTTTCATTACCAATCCGTCATGGTCGACAAGCAACGCGTCATTCCGCTGATCGTGGCCACCGCGCTCTTCATGGAGAACATGGACTCGACGGTGATCGCGACCTCGCTGCCGGCGATCGCAGCCGACATCGGCACAAGTCCCCTGACGCTGAAGCTCGCGATCACCTCCTATCTGCTGTCGCTGGCGGTGTTCATCCCGGCGAGCGGCTGGACCGCCGACCGCTTCGGCGCGCGCATGGTGTTCGCGATCGCCGTCGGCGTGTTCATGGTCGGCTCGGTCGGCTGCGCGCTTTCGACCTCGGTCACCGACTTCGTGTTCGCGCGCATCCTGCAAGGCATGGGCGGGGCGATGATGACGCCGGTCGGACGTCTCGTGCTGCTGCGCTCGGTCGACAAGAGCGCGCTGGTCAATGCGATGGCCTGGGTGACGGTCCCTGCCCTGATCGGCCCCGTGATCGGGCCGCCGCTCGGCGGCTTCATCACCACCTACGCCTCCTGGCACTGGATCTTCCTGATCAACATCCCGATCGGGCTGCTCGGCATCTTCATGGCGCTGCGCTTCATCGATCCCATCAAGAGCGAGACGCAGGAGCCGTTCGATCTCTACGGCATGGTGCTGGCGGGCATCGGCCTTGCCGGCATCGCGTTCGGTCTCTCCGTCGCCGGGCTCAACCTCCTGCCCTGGAGCACGGTTGCGGCCCTGGTCGTGGGCGGCGCGATCTCGATGACACTGTATGTCCTGCACGCGCGGCGGACGGGATCGCCAGTGCTGGACTTTTCGCTTCTGAAGCTGCCGACGCTGCGCGCGGCCATTTTCGGCGGCTTCCTGTTCCGCCTCGGCATCGGCGCACTGCCGTTCCTGCTGCCGCTGTTGATGCAGATCGGCTTCGGCCTGTCGCCGTTCCACTCGGGCCTCGTCACCTTTGCCTCCTCGCTCGGCGCCATGGGCATGAAGACGCTGGCGGCGCGCCTCATCCGCGCCTTCGGCTTCCGCAATCTGATGACGGTGAACGCGGTCGTCAGCGCGTTCTTCCTCGGCGTCTGCGCGCTGTTCACGGTGACGACGCCGCTGCTCATCATCATGGTGATCCTGGTGGTCGGCGGGTTCTTCCGTTCGCTGGAGTTCACCGCGATCAACACGGTCGCCTATGCCGACGTCGAGACCGCGCAGATGAGCCGCGCTACCACCCTCGTCAGCGTCAACCAGCAGCTCGCGGTCTCAGCCGGCGTCGCCGTCGGCGCAGCCTGCGTCGAGACGACGATGTGGTTGAGCCACGTCAGCGAGCTCAACGCTACCGTATTCGCGCCCGCCTTCGTCGTGGTCGCACTGACCTCGGCAGCATCGAGCTGGTTCTTCTGGCAGATGCCCGTTGATGCCGGCTACGAGATCTCCGGCCGCAAGGCGGTGGAGATCGCGAGCCGCAAGGGTGCGGGCAAAGGCGCAGCGAAGGCGGCGGTCAAGGCGGCGACGGAGGATACGCAGGACGTGCGGGATCAGCGGCTGGGGTAGCGGAAAGCAGGATGCCGGCTCTCCCCCGGACAAGAGTCCAAAACAGCCCCCTGCACAGCAGCCGATCACTTACATTTTTCCGAATTTACTTTGACCCGTTCTGACCCTCGTTCACCGAGATGAACGCTCGTTTATCTTCGTGACTCCTGTTCCTCGCCGGCGCGCGCTTGCAACTTTTGCCCTTCGGCAATGTTGGCACGATGTCGAAACACCAACGAAGGAGGGACGCGCATGAAAAAGACCGCACTTGTCCTGGCAACCGTCGGCGCGCTCGGCGTGAGCGCGGTGGCGGCACCGACGCCGGCGGAGGCTCGCTGGCGCGGTGGTTTTGGGCCGGCGCTGGCAGGCGGATTGCTCGCAGGTGCCCTGATCGGTGGCCTCGCCTCGTCCGCTTACGCCTACGGTCCGAGCTACGGCTACTACGGGTATCCGGGCTATTATGACGACTACTACGCGCCGGCGTATTACGGCGGTTACTATCCGTGGGGCGGCTACACCAGGACCTACTACAGCACCAGTTACGCCCCGGCCTACTACGGCTACCGCTATCACCGTGTCGTGCGGCCGGCCTTCGCCTATTACGGCGGACCGTTCCCGCGGCGGCACTTCTATCACCATCGCTGGCACCCTTACTGGTGAAGCGACGCGGCAAGAGAAGGGCTGGCGCGAGGCGCTGAGCCTGCAGAGTGGATTTTTGGTCGATGTCTTTATCGCTTCGATCGAGAGAGTCCCGCGCGCAGTAGCACCGAGACGGAACCGCGCGACTCTCCCGCCTGATAGGAACGATGGCATCGGCGCATCGTTCACAGGCATCGGAAAACTCGAATGAGGGCTCGTTTTGTCTCGAGCCCCGAGCTTCGAAGGTTCCCCATCAACGGATGCTGCAAAGCAAATGGAGGAGGTTCAGGTGAACACGAGAAAGAACAGGTTCCTATTGACCACAGCAGTGCTGCTCGCCGGCGTCAGCCTGGCATCGGCTCAAGGCATGCGTGAAGGCGCCGGCGGCGGGATGAGCGGAGGCGCGGGCGCTGGCGCGGCGGAATCCGGCCGATCGGGCGGCGGAATGTCGCAAGGTGCAGGTGGCGCCTCTCACCGCGAAGGAATGACCCAGGGCCGCGCAGGTGGTCGGGCCGAGGGCCCCGCTGCGGCGCCGTCGCGTTCTGAGCGTAGCGAGGGAATGCGCGCTAGTGGCAAGGCCGATAGGGGCGAACGTCAGGCCGTCGATCAGGGCCGCGGCGCCCGCGACAACGCGCGTCAGTCCCAATCTGAAGGCGAGAAGCGTGGCAAGGACCAAACTATCGGTCAGAGCCGAAGCGGACCCGACCAAGCGCGTCAGTCCAAGTCCGAGCGCGACAAGAGCGGAATGAAGGACCAAACCGTCGGTCAGAGCCGCAGCGACCGCGACGCTACGCGTCAGTCGCAAGGCGCAGAACAGGGTAAGAGCGCGACCACAGGCGCTAACACCAAGGACAATGTCCAAGGCAAGAAGGCGCAGGGTCAGAGCACGACGACGACTGGCGCGAACACCAAGGGCAACGCCCAAGGCCAGAACGCCCCGGGTCCGA